>NZ_CP017705.1:1000000-1207500 GCF_002706795.1 Brevibacillus laterosporus DSM 25 | reverse complement strand
AAACCGACACAGGTAGGCGAGGAGAGAATCCTAAGGTGCGCGGGATAACTCTTGCTAAGGAACTCGGCAAAATGGCCCCGTAACTTCGGGAGAAGGGGCGCCTCGGTAGGGTTTATAGCCCGAGGAGGCCGCAGTGAAAAGGCCCAAGCGACTGTTTAGCAAAAACACAGGTCTCTGCGAAGCCGCAAGGCGAAGTATAGGGGCTGACGCCTGCCCGGTGCTGGAAGGTTAAGGGGATGGGTTAGCGCAAGCGAAGCTTTGAACCGAAGCCCCAGTAAACGGCGGCCGTAACTATAACGGTCCTAAGGTAGCGAAATTCCTTGTCGGGTAAGTTCCGACCCGCACGAAAGGCGTAACGACTTGGGCGCTGTCTCGGCAAGAGACCCGGTGAAATCATAATACCTGTGAAGATGCAGGTTACCCGCGACAAGACGGAAAGACCCCATGGAGCTTTACTGTAGCCTGGTATTGAAACTTTGTGCATCATGTACAGAATAGGTGGGAAGCTGTGAAGCGAGGGCGCCAGCCTTCGTGGAGCTGTCGTTGGGATACCACCCTTGATGTACGGAGTTTCTAACTTGCCGCCCTTATCGGGTGGAAGGACCATGCCAGGTGGGCAGTTTGACTGGGGCGGTCGCCTCCTAAAGAGTAACGGAGGCGCCCAAAGGTTCCCTCAGAATGGTCGGAAATCATTCGTAGAGTGTAAAGGCACAAGGGAGCTTGACTGCGAGACCTACAAGTCGAGCAGGGACGAAAGTCGGGCTTAGTGATCCGGTGGTTCCGCATGGAAGGGCCATCGCTCAACGGATAAAAGCTACCCTGGGGATAACAGGCTTATCTCCCCCAAGAGTCCACATCGACGGGGAGGTTTGGCACCTCGATGTCGGCTCATCGCATCCTGGGGCTGAAGTAGGTCCCAAGGGTTGGGCTGTTCGCCCATTAAAGCGGTACGCGAGCTGGGTTCAGAACGTCGTGAGACAGTTCGGTCCCTATCTGTCGCGGGCGTAGGAAGTTTGAGGAGAGCTGTCCTTAGTACGAGAGGACCGGGATGGACGCACCTCTGGTGCACCAGTTGTCACGCCAGTGGCACAGCTGGGTAGCTATGTGCGGACGGGATAAGCGCTGAAAGCATCTAAGCGTGAAGCCCCCTTCAAGATGAGACTTCCCATAGCGCAAGCTAGTAAGACCCCTCATAGACGATGAGGTTGATAGGTTCGGTGTGGAAGTGCAGTAATGCATGGAGCTGACGAATACTAATCGGTCGAGGACTTATCCACATTGCCTTTATGCTGACTTCATTATCTAGTTTTGAAAGAACAATTCATTCATACTGTTCCTCAGTAGCTCAATGGTGGAGCAACCGGCTGTTAACCGGTAGGCTGGCGGTTCGAGTCCGTCCTGAGGAGCCATGCTCCTGTAGCTCAGTCGGTAGAGCGCTTCCATGGTAAGGAAGAGGTCGCAGGTTCGATTCCTGTCGGGAGCACCATAGCCATAATTGGCCCGTTGGTGAAGCGGTTTAACACAGCAGCCTTTCACGCTGTCATACAGGGGTTCGAATCCCCTACGGGTCACCATTTATCTGGAGGATTAGCTCAGCTGGGAGAGCATCTGCCTTACAAGCAGAGGGTCGGCGGTTCGATCCCGTCATCCTCCACCATTTTACTTTTATATTGTCGCGGGGTGGAGCAGCTCGGTAGCTCGTCGGGCTCATAACCCGAAGGTCGCAGGTTCAAATCCTGTCCCCGCAACCAAATTCTTGGAGCTGTGGTGAAGTTGGAGTTCACGCCGGTCTGTCACACCGGAGGTCGCGGGTTCGAGTCCCGTCAGCTCCGCCATCTTTTTAAAAGATGACGGTTTTAAATAACATAATTTGCGCCGGTGTAGCTCAATTGGTAGAGCACCTGACTTGTAATCAGGGGGTTGTGGGTTCAAGTCCTATCGCCGGCACCATTATACATGGGGAGATAGTGAAGTGGCTAAACACGGCAGACTGTAAATCTGCTCCCTCCGGGTTCGGCGGTTCGAATCCGTCTCTCCCCACCATGTATGAGCCATTAGCTCAGTTGGTAGAGCATCTGACTTTTAATCAGAGGGTCGAAGGTTCGAGTCCTTCATGGCTCACCATTTTTTATGCGGACGTAGCTCAATTGGTAGAGCGTCGCCTTGCCAAGGCGAAGGTCGCGGGTTCGAGACCCGTCGTCCGCTCCATTATGTGCCCTTAGCTCAGCTGGATAGAGCGTTTGACTACGAATCAAAAGGTCGGGAGTTCGAATCTCTCAGGGCACGCCATATTACATATATCGGGAAGTAGCTCAGCTTGGTAGAGTACTTGGTTTGGGACCAAGGTGTCGCAGGTTCGAATCCTGTCTTCCCGACATTTTCGTTTTGCCGGGGTGGCGGAATAGGCAGACGCAACAGACTTAAAATCTGTCGGGAGTAATCCCGTACCGGTTCAAGTCCGGTCCTCGGCACCAATATAATTTGCGGGTGTAGTTCAATGGTAGAACTCCAGCCTTCCAAGCTGGTCGCGTGGGTTCGATTCCCATCACCCGCTCCATTGAATTAATCAAACTGGTTATCAGAAAAGAGTGTCCTTAAAGGGACACTCTTTTCTGATATATTGGATATTATTAAATTTTGATAGGTGATTATAGATGATACCAAGAATTTACGAGTTATTTATCCTCACGAGCACATAATCTCAGCTGTAAAAGACAGGAGCTGAGATTATGTGCTTTTATCGAAATACTATGCATAATATAAAGTATATTATTAATGTTACGTATCTATTGAGCTGACGAATTCTGTCTGGATGCAATGGGTAAGACTTTGTTATTATTGTAAATCATATGGTAAGCGGATAAAAAAACGTGTAGCTGTACTATTAGATTCACAGTAAATACTACCATTATGTTTTTCAATAATGTTTTTACAGATAGATAATCCGATCCCAGTATTGTCGTCTTTGGTGGAAAAGAAAGGCTGAAAAAGTTTCTCTACAAGATCTTGAGGGATTTCTTCTCCATTATTCTCTACCATGATAGTAAGGCTGTCTGTATGTTTATATGTAGATACCTGTACGTGCTTGTATACGTTTGAACTAACCGCATCAATAGCATTGTTTAATAAATGAATGAGTACCTGAGATAGCCCTTCTTTGTAGCAATTTAAATCACAGGGCTCCATACGCATAATTAGTGTAACATTTTCAGCATGTAAACGAGGTGTCAGCAGTATTTCTACTTCATGAAGTAAATCAGTTAAGGAGACCTTTTTATATATTTCATCTAAAATAGGCTTCTTGCAAAAGCTCAGAAAACCTGTAATTTGCCGATGAAAACTATCAAATTCATGTAAAACAACCTGTACATAATTTTCCAAAACATGATTTCCATTTGTGCTTTCTAAAATTAATTTAAGAAAGCCTTCTATGGCACAAAGTGGGTTTCTTAACTCGTGAGCCATATTAGCTGCAATCTTATCAAGCATTTCTAATTTATCATTGTGTAAATAAGAAATGGTTTCTTCTTTTTCACTTAATTCATTTTGTACCAAATCCTCATAATTATGCACGGCTTGATATAAGGCTTCGTCAATCAATATCTTTAATCTTTTTTCCATGGAGGAGAGTTCTTCTGAAGAAATCAAATGGAGTGGTATATTTGATTGGATTTCACCCATATATACATGATAGAGTATTTGAAATGTTTTTAAGGCTAATGATAAAGGGAGCTTTTCAGACCAAAACCAGTTGCCTATATCATGAGAGGATTCTCGGATGTCTTCTTCGTATACGTCACGTATAAGTAGGAGAGAGATTAGGTAGCATGGTTTTTCAGCCAAATGTCTAGGTAAAGTTACCCGATAGGGATGAAAGAGATCCTCTAACTCATCTAACCATTTATCCGTAATTGTAGGTACTAGCGTTACTAAAAATTTAGAAATTTGCTCATATGTGAGCAATGTAACATTGACCATTACACCTTCACCCTCCTTCATCCTAATCAAGAATACAACTATTTACAAGCAAAAAATACCCAATTCGTCATAAAATCGTAAGCCAAATTCCGACAAAAGCAAGAGACTTGCGTAAAATTAAGTCAGATGGTATAACGTTGGCATGTAAGTGAAATGGAAGGAGAGACTAGAATAAAGAATGGGCAAATAACGTAATGATACTAATAATGGTAAAAAAGAAAAGTGCGAGTCAGATTCGACATTGATCTGCGTGCCTAATTGTAGATAACCTCGAATGGAATTGACATGCTACTGCTGCTCACACTAGATGGGGAGAAACCATGGAAACAAATACTCTAGTCGCTTTATTTCATATTTTTATTATCGATGTGGTTTTAAGTGGAGACAATGCTGTTGTTATTGGGATGGCCTGTCGTGGACTTTCGCCAATTGATCGTAAGAAAGCAATCCTATATGGTACATTAGGTGCTATAATTTTGCGTGTGTTACTTACGATTGTGGCTACTTGGATGTTAGCTATTCCTCTGGTTAAAGCAGTGGGAGGAATTATGCTACTCTACATCTCTCTTAAATTGTTAGGAGGGGATGAGGACACAAGCGAGGTGCAAATCAGCAAGAGCAGTGGGCAGGCAATTAAAACGATTATCTTAGCCGATTTTATTATGAGTTTAGATAATGTACTAGCTGTAGGTGGTGCTGCCGGTGGAGATATTATCTTAGTAGTGATCGGCCTTGCTCTGAGTATTCCCTTATTGATGTTCGGTAGTAATCTGATTGCTAATCTGCTGGATCGCTATCCTATTCTCTTATATGTAGGGACAGGTATTCTGGCTTATACAGCTATTCATATGTTTTTGCAGGATCCTTTTGTCCTTGAGAAGATAGCTCCTTATCTTGCTATTCCTAATCAGGTCATCGCTGGGATCGTTGTTATAGTCGTGTTGTTGCTTGGAAAATGGCGTAGTAATCGTATATAAAAGGACAGGCTGGGATTGTTTCCTGGCCTATTTTTTTATGTACATAAATGTAGTTCATGCTAGTGTATGTAATTTTTTTGTTATGTAGATGAGGAAACATGAACATAGTAAGATTTCCTAATCAAATGATCTGGAAGGTACGATGAGATTGGTCTTTTGTAAATAGCACAAAAAAGATTTGAAATGACTGGGATTGTTAGGATGAGAAAAACAGGCTTTAATCATTTACTTTAGTCATTTCTTCCAGTAAAAGGAACATATAGATGGTAGTATCACAGTTGGACAAGTTGATTTTTTGTGGCACGTAATATAAAACGCTTTCGATACTTTTGGCGGTAGCTGGTGATACTAACATAGATTGTGCAGAAATAGTCGAGAAAATGAAAAGGGAGGCGAGTCGATTGAATGTAGCTATGCTCACCCTATGGGGGATTTGGGATAGGATTTATCATTGCTGTAGAAGATTAAATTATATTCAGCAAGAACAGAATATCTTTCGCTATACGATCCTTCCATACAATGGGGAAATGTTGAAAACGAATAATGGTTATATTATTCAAAAAGGGGACCTAGTTATCCGCCTACATATCCATAATTATTTGTTAGCTAAACGTAGCGTAGGAATACACAGTGATGTACAGATTGGACTAACATTAGTTCGTGAAGTAAAGAGATCTTTGCCTCAATTAGCTAGTGTAGTGAAGTCCCATCCAAAAAAGCGAGAGATTAAAGGAATTGTGGGTACAACGTTGTTAGTTAAAGGCAGTGGACAACTAGGATTTTCAATGTCACCTGTTCCAAATGTTTGGTACTTTCGATTTAAACGCTGGTACCTCACTTTGTTAAAAATAGTTATGCATCCAAGTGGCAGAAAGGCACCTGCTTCAATGGAGGCACTTACACGTGTATTTATGTCAAAGGAAGAATTACTCGATCGATTTTAACCATGGAAGTCTCCTAACATTTGTATCATTATATTTTACTTTCCAAATCCCTATAAGGTAAAGGCTAATTGTCTTTATAAAAATTACCAAAAACAGTTGGAGGAAACTGCTAGGTTGAAAAGGATAGTTTTGTACCATTCTACCTTTAGAAATTGCAAATGGAATAACAAAAGCTTGTGATTTATAAAGGTTATAACAGGAATTTTTTATTAATACTAAACTTTTATGGAAGAGAAAGTACCAAGTGGATGAGGAATTTACCAGGTTTCTCGCTAAAAATTGGCAGGAATACAGCTGACGTAATTCACACATAGTAAACTTACAAAGTTGGCAAAACGACATAAGTGACATCTGGAAAGAAAGATTATATTCCTACAAGTATGGTTAGTAGCATTGAAAATATAAGGTTAGTCTTTGCATTTTGAATGCTGCTAACGAAATGTTGGTAGCCAAAAATTTAGATTGGAGTGACTAGATATGCCAAACAACAATGGATCTAGCAACAACCTTCTGGTACCTCAAGCAAACCAAGCTCTTGACCAATTGAAATACGAAATCGCTTCTGAATTTGGTGTTCAACTTGGCCCAGACACAACTTCTCGTCAAAACGGTTCTGTTGGTGGAGAGATCACTAAACGTCTTGTAAGCTTTGCTGAACAACAATTGGCTGGACGTCAATAATTAAATAGCTGGATGAAGAAGGCGCCTTTATGGGCGTCTTTTTTATAGAAAAAATAATGATGGAATAAAATTTCATAAATGGTATCAAGTATAATGGAAACATTTATGCATTGAAAAAGCTTCCGTATTTAATACAATGGAAAATGAGGCTTATCAACATGGAACGATATACTTACTATTGGAGGTTGATGCATGTTACGGAAAATGCTAATTGCGTGTATGGCATGTTTGTTCGGTCTGCAAACAGGAGTCATACAGGCAGAGGAAAAGAATGAATCCAGACAAGAAACGACTTCTACAACTGAAGAGGAAACGACTAAAGATAGATCTGAAGCATCAGAAGCAAAGAATGACTCTACTGAAAATGGGTCTGAAGATTCAGAACAAAATAAAGAGAAGAATAATGAAGAACAAAAACAAAACGATGTTGAAAAAAATCAAAATAGCCCAATAAATGATATTGCAGGTCATGCGGCTGAAAAAGAGATTATATCTCTATTCGATAACAAGATCATATCTGCTACAGATGGGCTTTTTCGTCCAGATGAAGAGATTACCATGGCTGAATTTATCGTCCTGCTATTGAAGAGTAAACAAATTGAACCTGCTACAGATGGAAAAAGTAGCTTCAGTGATGTACCCTTGCAAAACTGGGTGGCTCCCTATGCAGAAACAGCATTTCGTCTAGGTATCATTCAAGGAACTATAGAGAATGGCAAACGAACACTTAATCCGAAGGGCTTGGTAGAAAGGCAGGAGTTGATTGCCATTCTAAATAGAGCAAGTGGTAAAAGTGGAGAAGTAAATAATGTGAAATGGTCAACAACCTATCATACATTAAAAAACTATCCCGACAGTCAAGATGTTCCTACGTGGAGCCAAAGGGAATATGCGTATGCCTTGCAAAATGAAGAAACTCAGAAAGCTTTAAATGGAAAGCTGGAGCCTGAAAAAAAGGTAACTCGGGCAGAGGCGGCTAGTCAGGTTTACTACTCATTATTTTTGCCTGATAAACAAGAGGCCTCATCTAAAAATACGACTCCTGTGGAGTTTCCATATACACGCGTTATACAGGTAAAAACAACGGCCTATGACTTCACGAATGGACCCACGAAGGGATACCTTGGTTGGGACTTACGAGAGGGGATTGTAGCTGTTGATCCTTCTGTAATACCGCTTGGAACCCATTTATATATCGAGGGCTACGGGTATGCTGTAGCCGCTGACATAGGCTCGAAAGTAAAAAAGAATCATATTGATTTGTTCATGATCTCCCCAAAACAGGCGAGGGATCACGGTATTAAGCAAGCAAAGGTGTATATCTTGAATTAACTGGTCATATTTGCCTCCCAAATCGCTCATACTACAAAAAGCGAAGGGGGGCTTTTTTAGTGCACTGGTTTTTAGGATCTTTAACTGTACTTTTTCTTTTATTGATTTTGCTTCTGATCACCCCAATAAAAATTTATCTTCATTATCATCGAAAACAGGAAAATGATGTCTTGACCATACATATTCGAGTTTGGAAATGGATTAAAATCAATTATGAGCTACCTATGATTAATCTCACCTTAAATAAAAACAATCAACCTGAAGTAGTGGCTAAAGTGAAACAAAAGGGAGATGCTCTATCCAATACGGAAAGTAAGAAAAGTATCGATACAGAGGATGTCGATCGATGGATGCATCGTGTTCAGGAATTGATTGAACGTGTTCAGGATTTTTACCCAATACTATGCCACGCTCTTCGCCATGTGTATTGTGAAAAATTGCAATGGCAAACCACAATAGGCATAGGAGATGCAGCAGCAACAGGGACTCTGATCGGTGCCGTGTTAGGAATTAAAAATATGTTGGCGTCGATGCTCTCCTATTACATTTCTTTGCAGGAAATGCCTCGTATTAGCGTAGAGCCCATGTGGAATGCTACTATCATCCGAACCGAACTTTCCTGTGTTCTTTTCTTTCGGATAGGACACGTTATTGTTGCGTTAGTTCGTATCGTAATTAAAATGAAGAAAGGGAGTGCGAGGAAATGGCAGATCACCCCATTCAGGGCTTAATGAAGACCACCATGGAGAATTTAAAGCATATGGTGGACGTCAATACTATTATTGGTGATCCGGTTGAAACACCGGATGGGTGTGTAGTTGCTGAAAGATACCATGCCAACAAAGCGGTGCTAAACCCCGAAACCCTTGGTACGTATAGAGAAGTTAGGTATACGTGAATAACTGGGAGGTAGGGAGGACGGATATGAGGATGCCAAACATGGACGGTAAGTATGGCGAGAACTTTAGAATAACCAAGTTTAAGGAGATACAACAGTTCCTATCGGAGATTGGTTACCAGTTACATGAAACGGAGTACGTCAATAACAGAACGCCTATGAATGTTGAGTGCAACAATGGACACAAGTACCTCGCCAGATGGGATAGCCTTCGTCAAGGTAAGCTGTGCAGAGTATGTTATTTGAGTAAAGTGCAAACACCAGCCGTGCTTAGAAAGCAAGAGAAGCAGAAACGCAAAAAGAAGACGATAGAACAAAGGTATAAAGAGTTTAAGTCCGCCGTAGAAGAAGAGGGGTATATGCTCCATCCAGGAGAATATGTGAACAATCAAACTATGTTTTATGTGACATGCCCTGAAGACCATACTTACCAAGTTAACTGGAATAGGTGGCAATCTGGTAAGAGGTGCCGTGTGTGCTTCGAGAAGCGTGTTAGAAAGTCCACTGAAGAAATTGCTTTAGAGTTAGCGGCTGAAGGATGCGAACTGATCGGAGAATATAACGGTTCTCTAAAGCCGTTCAAATACAAGTGTGCATGTGGAACATTAGCCTATGGGAGAATCAAGGATTTTAGAAACGGTGTGCGCTGTCGCTTCTGTGCGGGGGAGAAGGTCAGGGAGACTAACCGACTCAAGAGACTTGAGAAGTTGAAACAGTTCGATCTTGAGCATCCTGAGGAGGAATACGTATGAGTACTGCTCCTAAGATGGTTTACAACGAATAATGTAAATTATTGAAAAAGAGATCAGGTAAATCCTGGTCTCTTTTTCTTTGCTTTGTGAGAGCTGTATCCCTATTCCGTCTACTCTATCTAAGAGAGGGTTTTAGAGAGGGGGTATAGGGGGTGCATAAGTGGGACGTTGCTCTTACAGCAATTTTCGGGTGGGCACTATCCTCTTTGGTCTACTTGGTCGGTGGTATCGACCGTCTGTTTATCGCTGTAACTATTTTTATAGGACTGGACTACATAACAGGAGTAATTTCAGCGTGGTACAAAAAAGAGCTTTCGAGCCGAGTTGGGTGGTGGGGTCTTATCCGAAAATCCCTTACCCTTGTCTTCATCATCGTTGCCCACCAACTTGATGTAGTAGCAGGAAACACAAATGGCTTCATGCGAAACACGATGCTCATGTTCGTTATCGGTACAGAGGGAATCAGTATCTTTGAGAATCTTGGCAAGATGGGTCTTCCTGTTCCTCAGTTCATTACGTCTGCACTGATTAAACTACGTGGGGAAGAAGAAGACATAAGCAAAAACAAAAGTAAGGAGGGTTAACATGTTACCTATTACGAAAGATTACCTACCGATTAACCCTTTCAGTAGGGTAGGCAAGAAGCTAAAATCCAAGAAGGGTATTGTGATGCACTATACGGCTTCACCAGGAGCACCTGCAAAGAATATCAGCAATCACTTTAAGGGGCTTGCTAATCAGAACCCAAACGATAATATAAAAGATCGTTACGCAAGTGCTCAATACTCTGTTGACCGAACCTCGATCTACAATAGCATCCCTGATGATGAGCTTGCTTACCATTGTGGTAGTGAGACTTACACCGAGGAAGCTCTGGCAAGGCTCGGGAGCTACCCTAACAACAGCACGGTGGGAATTGAGATGTGTATTGAGAAGGACGGTAGCATCCACGAAGACACGTTCAATAATGCTGTAGACCTTGTGGTGTATTTGATTAAAGAGCGTGGGTTCCCTAATGTGATATTCACTCATAAGGGTGTTGTAGGGTGGAAGGACTGCCCGTTGCCTTGGGTTAGGAAGCCTAGCGAGTTTGAAAGATTCAAAGAGGCGGTTAACAATAAGTTGAACCCGCCAAAACCTGTGGAGGAGGAAGACCAAGTGAACAAAGTACTGGAATATGATAACTGGGCGTGGGGTGAACTTGATCAGTATGTTGGTGATGCCTACAACGATAAGATCATCATAGACTGGGAGTGGGTTGAGAAGGTTCGTAAGAAGAAGCTAACTTACGGGGAGTTGATCTTGCTGAAAGTGATTATAGATGAGCGTAGACGGAAGAAAGCCTCCTAGGACATGAGGGGAGTTAAACACAATGGACATTATGAAGCGTTTGAGGAACGTTCCTACACTGGTTGCTATTGTCGCCCTCGTCTTGGACATCTTGATCTTTACAGGTGTGGTAGATATACCAGTGAGAGCTGAGATCGAAACTTACATTCAGCGAGGGTTAGAGATTCTTGTCACACTGGGTGTTCTTAATAACCCCGTGACTGAGAGTAAAGGCTATCTTGACGACAAATAATAAAGAGGAGAGGGATAGATACCCCTCTCCTCTTAGTTTTTAAGCCAATTCTTCTTTAACTAGGATACGTACATTGAACTTCCCTTGCTCGTCTTTCAAGAAGCTACTGATCTTGTTGAAACGAGCCAACAGCTCATCTCCACTGAATGTTCCATTGTAGTTGATCTTGATGCCCTCTGATGATTGCTCAGGGGCAATGCTCTCAAACACCGAGATGTTTACGGAGAATTCACCACCCTCATCTTCCAAGAACCCAACGATTTTCTTGAACTTAGCTTCGAGGTCAGTTACATTAAACTCCCCTGCATAGCTTATTCCTAATCCCTCGTTGTTTAGTGTTACCACGTTACTTTTGTTCTGACGTTGGACGCTATTGGCACCTATTGACTGTTGTTTACTTTTTGCATTACCTGGAACAGCCGTTTTCAGACCATGTTCTTTAACTACCTTGTAGTACTGATGGGTTTTCATTCCCCAGGTGCGCTCAATCGTAGCGTTGTTGAACTTGTCTCTCCACCCTTGCAGTACTTGAGCACGTTTTTCTTGTGGCTCAATCTTCATAAATTCCTCATATGGCATGATGTTCTCGTACATATTAGACACCTCAACTTTTCCTGGTTTCACGAATTTCCTATCTTGAAGGGGAATCGTTTTGACTTAGCCTTATGAGAGATTAGGAATTACTTCCAATCGGTTTATTTTCGTTAACGTCATCCTCAACAATTTTACTGATCGGTTCCCCGACTGACACTGATTTCGACCCTTCCAAGGAGTTTATACGAAATAGTATACACTTGCCCAAAAGAAAAAGGAAGTGGAGTACCCACTTCCTCTCGGAATAATCTATACAATCTGGCTTTGGAGTCTCGCGCGAATCTCTCCTAAGCTCTCGTCACGAAGCAACTTACCGTCAAGGAACACTACTTCGAGCTGATCGAGGTGCGCGATCTCGTTATAATCCTCACGGAACATTCCGTCAACATACTTGAAACCACCGTTACCGTCAGACATTACAGCGACCAAACCTCTTTGGGATTTCTTAATGCCACTGTCTGTCTTAGGGTCTTTGTAGATTAGCTGTTCCTGACCGTTAATAACTACTTGAGTGGCTTTCATAGCATACATGAATGTGTCACGGGTGTTGTATTGGTAGGTGAAAGAACCGATTCCAAACACTACGTTTGTAGAAGCAAACCCCTTTGCCATTAGAAGCTTACTGATTTCCTCAGCGCGGTCGAGAGTAATGGAGTCTCCGTAGATAGCTCCAATATGAGGGTCGAGCTGTTTGTACCCCCTAGGTGTTAACGAGCCATTGAAGGTATCCCATAGTACTTCGATCAATCCCTTGCGAACGATCTCATCCTCCGCATCAGGGTCACCACATAGGATAAGAACAGGGTCTCCTGAGTCAGGGCGAATAACCACTCTACCGTCACGACCCATGATCTCTTTTTTAAGGGAAGGGATAACCTCTCCCACAACATGCCAGAAGTCCCACGTATCACAAACGATAGACGCGAATCCTTCGGGATATACCTCTGTAATCAATCGTTTAATTACAGTCTTTTCATCCTGCCCATTGGCACACATTACAGCGTGTTCGGTAGCAGGAATAGAGGTTCCCACTAATTCCTTCTCGATGTCTGCGTTATAGTACTTCTCAAGATAGCCGATAGCGGGGCAGGTGTCCGTACCACTAAAGGATAGAAGATGACCTGCACCGCTTGAAGCCGCCGCTGAACGACCTGCCATACCACGCATAGAGAAATCATGACCTTGGAATTGTACAGCGTTCAGGTCGCCCCCTGTCAATTTTGCATACTTAGTCAGAATCTCAAGGTATTGGAAGGCAATCGTAGCACTCGTTGACGGCATCCAAACTTCGCAGGACATAACTGTTTCGATGAAGTTTGTAAGCCAGTAGAACTCTGGTAAAGTGTTCTCTACTGTAACTACTGGAACTCGTATCTCAGCGCGACTACCTTCTTTCAAGGCTTTGATCTTCAGCGGCAGGTATCCTAGGTCATGGAGAGCGGCTATACGTGAACAGTCAGGATTTGTGTGACCTAATGTATGACGAATAAAGCGAACATACTCAGCGATCACAGCTTCCTTCGGGCGGGCGAAGAAGTTGTCATTGAAGTAGTTAATCAAGAAGTCCTTAATGAATCCCTGTACCCCGAACACCACAACTTTATTGATACCTGGATTGCGGCTACCACGAGGAGTCCATGTGGAGAACACATACTCTGTTCCTTCAGGGTACTGCTCGGGGTGAGACAGTTTATAGAAGTCACACATGAGTTCAGGCGGGAAGTTATTGGTCGTAGACATATTAGGTAAGCCCCTTTTCGATTTGGGATACTGCTTCAAGCAGTGCGTAATAAGACGAGTGCAAACCTGCTCTGTCGTCAAGCAGGATGTTGTAGTATACCTTGCGACCACCAAACGGGGTGAAGTCCATGTTCTCATTGATCTTGTCGTAAGGAATAAGATTCTCGTGAAGGTACTCACGGATGTCATCGTACTGACCTTCATGACAGCAGGTAAACACGATGAAGTGGGCACCTGCACGTTTGCACCGTTGAAGGAGCGAGATCACGTCATTGTACTTATCCCCTCGCTTATGGAAGTCGAATACGGTGTCATCGAAGTCGTAGGCTATAATTATCTTGCCATGCTCACGCCATTCCTTCAGAAGACGCTGAACTACGTTGTACTGGTCTAGGAAGAAGTCAGCCACTAGATCATCTCCGTTACTTGGATACTGCTCTCCCAAACCTCAGGGATTTCGATTAGCAGTGTGTTGGTGGTGTACACCTTGTCGATCAGATCGGATGTGAACACACTGCCCTTGAAAATGGAGTCCTCAGCGTGGGTAACTAGGAGGTATACCTTATCCGCGCCGACATCACGGAGAGCGTTAGAACTACGGATGAAGGTGTTACCGTAGGAGCAAAGGTCATCAACAATAATAGCCTTGAATCCTTTACCTTCGACAGAGCCAACCAATTGGAGTTTGTCAATCTGCCCTGTCTTGAAGTCACGCTCTTTAAACCCTACCAGTTGCTTAAACTTGGTGAAGTGCTTGCCATACCGCTTCTGAGCACCCTGATCGGGGAAGAATAGGTAATCCTTTTCAATGTCGAAGTTCAGGTCTGCCATGACTTCGTGTAGCAACCTGGTTGTAGGGTAGAGTGCTACACTACGATCAAGGAGAGCCATAGTCACGTCCGAGTGCGGCTCGATCACCGTGACATACTCAAAATTCATGCCGTTAATCATATTGGCTACATACTTTAAGGTAAACACAGAGTTCCCTTCTACCCTATCCATCCTGCTGTAAGGCATGTACGCGATAGTTAGGTTGGTTGTGAAATAATAGCTATCCAAGAATGATTTAACGAACAGGAGCTTCAGAAGATCGCTATCGTTCTCATACTTGAGAGTTACTTCAACTTCTACCTCTCTTGATTTGAATTTAAGAAGTTCGATAATTTGTTCCCCGTCAACCAAAGTCTCCCCGTTAGGGAAGACTTTGAAGTTGAGGGGGGTACCGTTCAATTTAATCATAAAATGGCTCCCCCTTTATTTGCTTACTTACCAAGACCTTTAGAAGTACCATACTGTAGCTTGTCATCAAACGCCTTCAACTGCTCAGCGATTTCATCATGAACCAAACCCCACCCAAAGGAGAATACTTCCTCCGTGGTTTCGCCCTTCGCAGGTACCATACGAACACCCGCTGTCGGCTTGTAGTTTTGATAATTAGGTAGAGATTTAGTGAATGTTGCTTCAACGTACACTTCGGTTACTTTAGGCATGGGTGAATCCTCCTCGGATAGTAGATGATGTATTTACAGAGCGATAACTTCTGCTTATGAGTGATGTAACCAACTAGTTGGTGGTGGTTACAGATACTTTGTACGAGTCTGTCAAACCCGTCCATTTGTCCTGAAAGCTCTTTGGAAGCTCGGTAGAGTATGCGTATCCTCCTAATCAATTCATCTTCCTGTACAGCCATTAGTTCATCCATTGGGTCATCAGGTTGATCGAAATAAGCATCCATCATGGCTTGCTCGTAGTAGTAATCAGCGATCTCACCCATCAGAACTTATCCCTAACACATTTGTCGAGGAAGGTTTCGCTCATAACGTTGTAGAACGGTGTACCGTTTCCTTTGATAACCTCAACGAAGTAGGTGAAGCTGTTATTCACCCCACACAACTGAGGTGATATGCTGACAACCTTCATGGTACGGCTAGACATAGGGTGATCGAACTGGTCTCCTACATGGTACTTAGGACGAGGTACCTTAGCTAGATCATTTAGATCGACCAGTTGATGCAACTCACTTAACGGATGCATCGAAGGTCGATCATGGTCGCTAATTTTTAGCACAACGTAGTCCTGACCTTCAATCTTCATAAACGATACAATCTCGTACTGGACAAACGTAGTAGAGCTACGGTAAACGTCTTCAGCTTGGTACTCAGTACCTTTGTAATAAACACTCATGGTTGTTTTAGCCATGGTTAGTTTCATCTCCTTGCTCAATAGGTAGTGGATATGTGCAGTCTTGACAAAGCGCTGTGAACTCGCCAGTTGTATTACAATGACACCGTTCGCAGAATGTGACTGGTAGTAGGTTCCCAAAGTGGTGTAATTCTCCGTGAGTGTCCCAAATATTAGGATAGGGCTTGGTCTGTATCTCGATAACCTCACCCGTCAGCTTGTTAAGGCAGGGACGGTTAATTGAGAACCAGGAGTAGTAGTCCTTGGTTGAAAGGACACTATGGGAATCGAATCGGTACAGGATGTCGGTGCCCTTGAAGCGTAACAACAAGGGCATTAGCTCATCCTCGGTGATCTCCATAACCTCTCCCCACCTTCCTGCAAATCTTAGGGAGTGGGCGGGGAGGACAAACACAAGGTCACCGACATTAATCATCCTTTGACCGCCGATACAATCAGACGAGGAGCATCATACTTCTCAATCCAAGCATGAGCCTTCAGTGCTTCAAGGTCGATTTCACCACGCTCGATATACTCAGAAAGCACCCCTTCATTGACAACCTTACGAACCTCTATAATGGATTCCACCACTTTGTATGGGAGGTTGGCTTCAAGAAACTCTTTGACCTTCTCCATATCGAAGTTGGATTTATCAGGCGTAGAGTAGGAAGCTCGGAATCCACCCCAGTCAGCCTTACGCTTTCCTAGCTCTTGCAGACCCTTTAGGATTAGACCCTTGTTTACCTTGAGCCACTTCTCGTCCTGCTTCTTGCGCTCGTTACGGAAATGATACTCTTGTAGGGTTTCTTCACCTACCGAAGATTGCTGAGCGAATACATCCTTTTCTGCTTCAACCTCAGAGGAGGTTTCTTTACCTAAAACATGATTTGCTAGTGAGTTCATTTGCTCTCATCTCCCTTCACTTTCTCTATACGAAGTCGGATAAGAGCAGTTAAGACCTGCATAAAAAAAGCCGCTCTTTAAAATCGTGAGCGGCTTTTTGGGCGGGCTATGTTGATGACCTTCTCCCAAAGATATTCTTACCAAACTTCTTGCTATTGACTAATGACACAAATGTGGGTAATTTATCGTATTACTGTCAAAAATTTTGATCAAAAGTTCAATAATGTTTAACTGTTATCTTAAATGTTAAGACTGTTATCAAAATGATTAATGGGAGTTGATATTTTTGATCGGCACTCTAACAAAGAATTTTCAGGGTAGATATGCCTTACCTAACGGACAATACTTTACAACAGGTGATGAAATTGAGGTTAAGCTAGATATAACTTGGATAAAAACAAGCGTACATCATGACTTAAAAGATTATTACCTAGTTGATTATCCAAATGTTCCAATGAAAGGATTATTGGCAAGGAAGCCATAATTCGTGTTCTGATCATTAGGTACCTTTTTTAGGTCGAGTAGAAATCTCCTTTTCTCCATCGGGAAGTCCCCCAATCACTTCGTTATCTTTTAGATATTCAAGGTCATAAATAAAGTCATGCCCACAGGTTGTGTATTTGAAGTTAGGCATTTCAGTAGAGTAGGGGATGTAGTCGTAGTAAGATATTTCATCACACTTCCTGCACCACATCCATCTTCTTTTATGCCCCTCAGGAATAGGGGGGACATCAGGAAGTTTTACTTTACCAATAGGTTTAGACATTTCACTACCTCCATAGTTGTATTTCTCTGTTTGTAGCCCTTTTTACAGATGGTTTATTAACGGGGGTATCCTTTCCATCGAAGAGGTACCACCACCCACATTCACTTACTTCAGCTATCCTGCCGTAGCCGTGACGTTGACAAAAGCCCCACTCACCAACTCGCGGTTTACGATATTCGTTTAAGTCAATAACCTTCATCAGCATAACCTTCTTTCATAATGAAACCGCCCTATAAAGGACGGTTATTCAGCCAGTTATTGAAGTGCTTCACGTCTTTTATGTCAACACAGTCGTCTATGATTGTGATTTTATCAGGATGAACTTCATTATATTGAAGGTATACCGCGTAAGACTCCATGTATATTACAGCGGCTTGATCTGATTGTCTAAGGAAGTTTTCTGTATTTGTGACTTTGTTCAAAATTCTAACCCCCAATTACAATTGTATCTGAAGCTCTAATCCAACGGGCGACATAACCAACCACGGAATATCTCATGGTACCCAAAATGGACTCAGCTTCCCCTTTAACGAGTAAGCCTTGACCAATCTTATTTCGGTACCGTGCTCCTTTACTGGTCGCACCCGTTATGAGCACGGTTTTCATGTAATCATCCTTTCATCAATACCTGCAAGTGACGCTATGATCTGCTTCGCCACGCCAAGATCGAGGTTGTTGATTCCCTCATCAAGCATGGTTTGAGCCATGGCTTCTTTGCGCTGTAATGTCTCCTGAACATGCTCGTCAATCGTTCCCTCACACACAAGATAGTAGACCGTCACGGCGTTCTGCTGACCAATACGGTGGGCGCGGGAGAAGGCTTGCTCTACATAAGCAGGTGACCATTCACAGTCAAGGAAGATAACGTGAGTAGCCTTGGTAAGAGTTAGCCCCTCACGACAAGCAGGTGTACACCCGATGAAAATTTTGCAGTCATTGTCATTCTGGAATCGGTATACTTCCTTCTGCCGATCAGATGTCATGGTCTCATCGAGTAGCTTCCTTTTCTGCTCCTCAGGCATGTCGTACCATTCCTGTCTGTACTTTTTCTTCAGGATACGTACAGCGGAGTTCTCTGTTTTACCGTTGGCATCCACGTCACCATGTATAACCGCAGGTTGGTATTTAGAATACCGTTTTTCAATAAGTTCAACCATTGTGCGAAAACGGGAGAATATGATAACTTTTTCCTCGCCACTATCAACCAATTCCTCGATCATCTCATCAAGGGCAAGAAGCTTAGAGCTTGTGTTCTTACCTGGGGAAACCCCGATTAACTCAATAGAGTCTGTTACTTGCTGAAGTCGTAGTAGCTTGGTTAGTGCTGATGGAATCCTATCTAATGACGTATCCTTCAATTCCTCCGTGATCTCTTCCTTGACAGCCTGATACAACTTGGACTGAGTAGGGGTCATGCTAAGGTTGATCTTCTTAAATGCTACCTCAGGAAGCTCCTTGAGCTTGTCCTTCTTACGTCTTCGGAGCATGTTGATCTGAATAAGGTTCTTCAGCTCCATAATATTCTGATAACCCACAATTTCCTTACCATTGAAGCCACCCATGATAGCGTAGCGGGCTTGGAACTGCCACCAGTTGTAATCCGTTCGTTTACCGAATCTAAGGTAGTTGAAGGACT
Source organism: Brevibacillus laterosporus DSM 25 (assembly GCF_002706795.1). Classification (NCBI taxonomy): domain Bacteria; kingdom Bacillati; phylum Bacillota; class Bacilli; order Caryophanales; family Paenibacillaceae; genus Brevibacillus; species Brevibacillus laterosporus. Next base: position 1,188,536 of record NZ_CP017705.1, on the reverse strand, counting down.
CAATAGGGCTGTTGGGGAGTGGTGTGGCGGTCAGAACATAGCGACTGCGAAAGTTAATTCTATGAATCAGGGAACCAATCTTACTATTAGGGTTCTTAATCTTGTGAGCTTCGTCCATGACGCAGAATTGAAGTTCCCTATAGTTGTCTAATAGCTCAAGATTATGGATATCACATCTAAAAGTCTCGTAGGACATAATGATGACATCCCAATCTTCATCATTGGTTAGTTGGTTGTACAGCTTGGCACGTTGATTAACCGTTCCCGCCATGACAACTGACTTGAGATTAGTGTGCATGTGTATCTCGTCACGCCAGTTAAATAGCAGACTAGCCTTCGCTAGGACAATTCCGCGCTTTAAATGACCAAGCTTCTTCTTAGCTTCGATGGCATTAGCTACCTGCCAAGACTTCCCGAGTCCCGCATCATCGGCTAAGATCAGGAAATCCTTGCTAACCATGAGGTTGAACCCTTTGACTTGAAATTCACCCCAAGGGCGTGTCTTGAACCCCCTATGGTCAATAATCTCTCCATGCTCGTTATAAGTGACTCCGTACCCAGGAACAGTAGGCTCAGAAGGGATGTCGTCTTCACTTATACCGCCGTTGCTTCTTTTTTCCTCGTCAGTCCAGTTGATTAGGAAGCCACCCATCTTACTTTCAAAATCCTCACGAAATGCGAGAGGGATAGCCCAAACCTTTTGAGCAGGACTGTAGATAGCCCCTTTAACTTGACTCATTGCATCAACTAGGGTTTTGACGGAGCGAAAAGAAGCCTTAATCCACCATTTACCATCATTGCCTTTAATCTTTTCAGCTCTTATCATGTCAACACCTCCTAGTTGCTCTATACGAATTAAGTATGGGTATGTTAAATTCTCTTTTTAAAAAAGAAAACCTCAAGTCCCTAGAGACTTGAGGTAATGTTTAACGTCAACACCCTGCTTTTTAGCACGGTAGTAGACTTTGTTGTATATGGACTGAGGAAGGGGAGGGAAGGAGCCATCATCTGCCCTTAGCTTCCTCAGATCTTTTTCGATGTCAATTGTACGGGATTTGTATTGAACCTTAAAACCCATGCCCTCAACTACCTCCTTAGGTGAGCCTAGTTCAAGGAGGTAGTTATATACCGTCCTGTATACTTGCCTGACCTCAGACAAGTCAACGATCTCTCCATAGTGGTATCTTAAAAACATCCTGATCTTCTCATATGATCTTAAAGTTTTTGAATCATCCAGTACCTCCACACCTTGTTCGGCAAGTGAGGGGGCAAGGTGCCCAAGATTGGACTTCAAATATAGGTAGAGGGGGTAGTTTCGGGGCTTGAGCGCACTAAAAATAACAATCCCATTTCGTTTATATTTGGAAATAATGTCTAATGAATGCATTAGCAACTATACCTGATGCATTGCCAAAATATCATCTTCAGTAAGGTCAAGGTCAAGCTCAGAAAAACCTCTACATACCTTCTGGAAAGCAGTAAGTGTTTTTGTATTGTACATAATCTCCGTAGGGTCGAATCCAAGCATAGCTAAAGAGTCTACCAACTCAGATTGGTCAACCTCCATCCCTTGCAGTGCTTCAATCATTGTTCCAATAACTGCAAGATAGAGTACTGCTCTGTTTAAATTCTCCATATGTTCTGCTCCTTCCGTTTTCTCCGCTCCTCATACCATCCTATAAGGTATATTACTAGGATAACCAGGGTGAGGTGGAAAATAACGCGAAGCACCTGTATAAATGAATAATTTGTGATTGTAGACATCCCATATATAAGGAAGCATAACATGCTTACAGGAAATAACTTGGAATAAAACTCTTTCACAACCAACCTCATTTATGTATGTTTTATTTTCTTTCTGCCTTAACTTCTTCTATTATTTCAGTAACCATCTTATCATCTATAAGCGTGCTTGCTTTCTCAAGTGCCACTAAGACCCCTTGAGGGTTATCAAAATAAACCTTAAAAAGTATTGGAGCTACATCACTTAATAAAATTCTCTCGGCTTCAACCATACTTATTAAGGCAACAACTATCTCGTGCCCCTCAACTTCCTCTCTCATAAACCTGTCCCTAAGGTGGGTAGCTATCGCTTCGATTTGTGCATTTGAATACGTCATCTTGATAACCTCCGAGATAAATGATCTTGTTATGCTCTCCCCTTGAGTGTAGTCTAATCCCGCGTTGTCTGAGGAGTCACCAACAATAATAAGACAAGTGAGGGAAATTAGCAATAGCACCTCGAACACTTCACTTTCTAATATTTCCCTCAAAAGTCTAAACTACTCATGAACAATGTTCTTACACTTTCGACACTTAATTCGGACAGAGCCATTAACATAATCATTCGTCGCTTCGTAGAGCAGGTGGTTACAGTAAGGACACCTATGCTGTTTCCAAACAACCCTTGATAATTTTTTCGACCTCATTAGTCGCTTGAGTGCATTTAATATCTGCACCCACGATCACCTCCTTCCGTAGAGTCTCTTTAGCTTCTAGTATAAATTGATCTACTTCAAGTAACAACTCTGTATGTGATAACATGTTAGAGGGTTTTCTGTTTCGTAAACAATTCATAAAGGATGTTCTCCTCCTCGTTCGCATAAAGAAAAGACCTCTCGTGTAATGGAGTAGGTCTCCTGTAGTAAACTACTATTTTTCTGAGTACTTATTTGCGAGAAGTTCAGACAACTGTTCTGCCCTTACCTTCGATAAATCTACATTCTCCCATTCCTTAGAGAGTGATGAGATCATCCTAGTCATTCGGAGAACACCGTACCTACCCATCATGTTCTGCAACATTTGACGAGTCTCAGACGAGACTTCAGTACCCGTGACCTCTTGGAAATAGTCAACGATTTCTACTTCCTCTTGAGAGGGTATATGACCAAAACCGAACTTTAGCCACCCGCGTAACATCCCGATGACATACGGGAAGTTTCTCTTTTCTACATTTTTCTTAGAAACTACATGAAAGGCTTCGAGAATCCACTCATAAGCAGGAAGACCTCTGTTCTGAATCAATCTGTAGTACTCGCTAACTCCCTCTCTTACTTCTGAAGTGATAAAGTTGTACTGCATCAAGTCTTTGAAGATATTGCACAGAACATCTAAAGTCTCTTTATCTCCATTAGGTTTTCCGTACTTTTCTTCATAGTACTCTCTCAATGAAGTGGCAACATTTTCAATCATCTTAAATCTCCTCTCGTAGTATCAGGGCGAGGGTGTGGACTACCACTGATGCACTAGGGCACCCCTTTCTACCACCGTCCGTAGACAGTGGCAGGGTAGTGGTGTCCTAGTTAATTTCATGGAAAGCGTATTGGAACTCAGACTGATCTTCCATGGGAAGCTCAATGTATCGGTAACGCTGTTCACTGGTGTTCAGTTCAAAAGTCCCGTCAGCGTCTATGAATATATCCCCGTACTCAACTCCAAAATGCTCCATGATTGCATCCACTACGCCTACTTTATTCATACGAATCCTCCTTGTGTTAGTTAATACTTAGATGAAATTAGTCCTTTAAGACCAGTGTCCCAATACCACCTTTGGTGTTTGTCACACCTTCATATTCAACAGACATCACTCTGTTCCTTTATGAACCGTTCTAAGTCTAGTGCTTGGAGGGCACGGTTATACATGTCCAAGCCCACCTCGCTGATGAAATAATCTCGGTTGTAATCCTCAAACCACCTAACATCATTCTCATCAACGTACCCGAACTCAATCGCCTTGTAGCAGACATAGGTAGGGGTCATGTCCGTGCCGCACTCTTTAGGGACCATGAACTCCTCATCCTCGTGCTCACCCTTATTGAACCTTATGACAGCCATACCTAAGTCTTGAGCGAGATCGTGGTTAATCGTCCGTTTGTATCCGTAACGGTATATATAGTTCAGCATAATCTCATCGCAAACTAACTCACCCAATTCACTTAACTCATCCTCTACCCAGGCTACTCGGAGTTCATCAATCTCGTCCTCAGCAACCTGTTCCGATTCATGCTCGGACTCCAAATCTTTCAGGTCACCGTTATCGGGGTCATACTTGAATATTACATAATGGTTTCGGAATGACCAATTAGCTTCCTCGTCACTATGCTCCTTGAGGTAAGCAATAGCCTCCTCAGCATCTTCCACATCCGTGCAGGTGGAGCCTTCAACTGCTTCGCTACCATCCCATCCGAAGGTAATAGAAGGGTATCTTGGGTCGTAAACTACAAATAGCGATTCGATCTTGTAAACAAGAGCAGATTTTTCTTCAAGGTGCTCACGGTATGCTTCTTCTGATCTCCATTCGCTACCATTAGGGGCGGTGTGGGTACCCGTCACAATCTCGTAATCGGTCATCCATTCATACTCACTGATGTCGGAGGACTTCATAGTGATACTGCTGACAGGAATCCACGCCTGAATATTATTGTACTGCACCTGCTTAATCTCAGTCACAATGTAGCTCAGGCTCTCACGAAGTGGTTTTTCATCCTCAGGAATGAAACGGATGAGAGCATTATAAGCATTGTCGATCTTGGAGTAAGACATTAGGTTACCTCTTTTCTGTGCTCGGCGGCACTAATAGTGAGGGGTAAGCCCTCCATGACACCCACCACCCGAAGGTGATGGGTGGGAGCAGGGTTTAACGGAAACCTTCACCAAGTTCTACACCATATACATCGTTGACCCACTCACGAATAGTATCGCCGTATCCAATAAACCCGTTCCACGTAAGCAGTAGGTTGAATATTTCATCCTTGGGCATCTTCATAATCTTTTTGTCCATAGAGGTGTCGTCACTCTCAAGATCGAGGTTCTGGCGTATAGCTTCCATAACCTCATCAGGGTACTCCACAGGCTTACCCACAGGCTTATCCACAGATTTATCCCTCATCTTTGCGTCAAGGGCAGGAAGGAGGATGTCGGTTACTATACTCTCAATGACCACAGCATCACCACTCATGATGTCATGCTCCTGAAGTTTATAGGCACAATTGGTAGGTTGTGTAGTCTCCATAGATACCCAATAGTTAGGAGCCGAGATAATGTATACCTCACGGGCAGGGTTATAAGCTATGGATACCTGATACCTGCCCCCCGACCAACCTGAGTCAACCTCTACAGCTACGGAGATGATCTCCTGTACATTCTTAATTTCCTTTAGTTCCAAGTCAGTTTTCTGCATGATAAATCCTCCTTGATTTGAGTGCTCGTGGCACTTGTTAGAATTGGGTGGAGTGGGGAAGCGGCTTCCCATGGGAGGGGTGTCCCTTCTAAGGGATACCATAGACCACTCCATTGAACAACCCACCTTCAGGTGAGCTATTCTAGTAGGGGTCTATTCCCAAATCTTTATGGTATCGTGAGGACGTTCAATAAGAAAGTACTGAACGCCCATGTTTCTCAAGTACTTGAGAAAGTCATTTTCATCGAATATTTCCTGAGCTTGTTTATGACAATTATCAGGGTCAACATAATCGTCCCCATCAGATTCACTCAATGAACTTTCCTTAGCTTTTTCGATTGCTTGTGATCGAAAGTCCGCAAGGTGCTTTTCCACGATGTCAGGAGTTATATCGGCATTGATGTAAGCGATATTACCATCATCGTCATTCCAAAGGTCATACCAATGACTCCCTGTTGGCTGTAGCAAAGGCTCCCAATGAACTTCCCTAACCCATGCGCTAAACTCGGCATAGAATAGATTTTGCGAATCGAGCGAGAACACCACCTCGGTGAAATTCTTGCTTTGTAGGTCGGCTAGAATTTCATAAGGTTTGTCGTTCATACCTTGGTGCAGTCCCAACTGGTAGCTATGCTCGTTGTACTTCCTGAACCCTGCGGCGATCAGCTCATCTTTGGAGAGGAGGGCGGACTGCACTGCCTTATTGGGATTGTTGATGCATTGATTCAGGTAGTCGTCCTTGTAGTTTTTATCCTTGAAGCACGAGGTGCATACTTTTCCGTTCTCTATCTGATAGTAAATGTCAGGGGATGATGAGTTGAACTCAATTACCTCCTCACACTCAGAACACTTTTCGTACTGATCTGAGAACCCATACTCACCGTATATGTCCTCGAACCATAGCCCATCAAACCCTGCCGTACTCAAGGCTACCTCAAGCTCTTTAGGAACCGAAAAACCTCCATACGCTAGGCTACCGTAAGTGAGCAACTGATCTAGTTGAACCAACCCTGCTTCACGGTACATTGGCATAACCTGTGGGGTGAGGGAGCTGACCAAGTGAAACAGTAATCTATTAATAGCTGACCAACCTTCCACAATAGCGAAATCCTCACCATTACGTAGGCAAGGGATAATTCCGTCATAAAGGTTGTTCTCAGTCATCCATTCACGGATAGTGTTTTTCGTAGGTATAATCAAGCTAATCTCTCCTTTACCTTCTCTATACGTGGTATAGGGATGGTTGTTTAGTAGCACTCGATAGGTGCTCAAGAAAAAGACCCATCCAATGGTATCGGATGGGTCTCTCTATCAGCATCTATTCTGTTAAGGGTTACCTATGTAGCTACCTAGGGATATTTTTCCGTCTTTCATCCGAACACCCATTCTCCGAAGATACCTAATTGGAGTATCACGTCAGAATCACCTGCGTCAAGCTGACCTGCGTCTAGCTTCCCATCGTAAACGAAATTCACCGTGTTACGCTCTGCTCGGTTGGCAACAAATAGCTCAAGACCTTTCTTTAGTCCTTCAAGAGTGAGAGTACCATTGTATTCGCCGCCCTCGTTGTCCTCGAAGTAGATAGTTCCACCATCTAGTAAGGCATGGAAAGCCCACTCTGAGGTGCACCAGTCATGGGCATGTGCTTCCTTCTTGTCAGGGATGGTCGGGTGGTTGACCTCAACTTTACCTACCCAGTATGTACTACCACCTTCCCAAGCACCAATCAGGATGCACTCTAAGTCGTTCAATGTGTAGCTGATCGGCACTGGTACAGTACCCTCAGCCTTGTTATACCTCTCTTCTAACTCTTTACGGTTGATCGTCATGGTTACTCACCTTTACCTTTCTGTATTTTGTAGGTCTTAGCTTCCTTAACAGCATCAGGGTCGAGGATGATCTCCTTTTCAGGGAACCATCTTACCTCACCGTTCCTTAACCTACGGTGATGACCCTTCCGAGTCCATCTGTGGGTGTGACGTTCATAATCTCTCTTTTCCCGTTCCTCAGTAGGGGATGGGGGAGGGGTGACTACTCTGTAGGTGGTCTGCCTAATGTATACCGTGCGGTTCTTACTTTTCTTACCTTTAACCTTGCCTTTTTTGATCTTGGGTACCTTGCTCTCTTGCTTCTTAACCTTAACAGTGTTGTCAGTCATACGTTGCATGACTGCCTTGAATAGGTTGCTGAAGTAACGAGCTATATCGGTTAGCTTATCACGATCACCAGGGTTGCGAGGGGTGGTTAGGAGAGTGATCTCCGTACCTGAGGTCTTCCACTCAAGGATAAGGTCTTCTACAGGCTTATTCATCTTAAAGTGACCGTTACCTGATTGGTCATCCTCAAGGTGAAAGATTATCTCCATATCATCCTTACCACCGTAATCTAGGTTCAAGATACCCCTCAGTAGGGGGTACCTGAAGTTGCTAAGGACTCCAAATAGTGCGAATACACTGCTAGTAGCGTAGTTCATCATGTCGTACTTCTTACATAATGCGTCAGCAAACTGACCTTCAATCACGACTTTATCATAGGCTGCCTTGTCCATTTAGGTCAATCCTCCCTACACCGCTTCATTGTGCCACCGTAGACCACGCTTCTTGTAAAGTGGAACCCAGTGGCTTTCGTAGAAGTTGTACCCTGCACCATTGATGCCGAAGAAGATACCTAAATCATCGTCATCGTACACCCAAAAGCCACACTCTCGCATGGCTTCGAGACCGCCATGATTTCGTACCCAGTCAGTATCGAGAGAGTCACCGAACGTCCACATAGTTCCCCACATAGGGAAGTCGCGGGCTTCATGGAACTCGTTACGCCCACATGACATGCAGATTAAGGTGTCGTCATCTTCATCATCGGAGCTTTCTGTGGTGTATTCAGTACAACCGCAATAGTCACATGTAAGATCAGTAGCAAGTACCTCAATGTGGCTGTCATCCAGACCGTAAGGGAAAGTGCGGAGGATGAATGATTGCGGGATAGAGTTGAAGTCCCTTACCCAGTGTTTAGTTGCTTCCAATACATTTTCAAATTTTGACATCTAAAGTCACCTCATGCTATTTAGTGGTGGCGTTGCTCTAGGCAATCAGGCACCCTATCCTATACCCCACGGCAGGGTGGGGTATGGTAACGGTGTCCGACTATTCGGTGTATTCTTTTGCCCACTGGCTGATCTTATTCTGAGTGAACCTATCCACCCTGTTGTAGTAGTCATCCCGTGCTTGGGTGCCGAACTTCTTCTCGAACTCTACCGCCCAATCGTGAATCTCACTCAGGAGGCGGCGGGAGTCGTAACCGTCAGGCATCTTGTCTTGGTTTAGGGCTATCCAAGCACCGACCTGAATGGATATGTCCATGATTACCTCGTCCAGTCTTCGGTAGGACAAATCCTTATAGCTACCATACGGCTTCTCTTTGTTGGAAGCCCTTAGGTCAAGGCTGTATAGATTGTGTTTAATCCTATCCTCCTGAACCCTCGGTGTACCATTCGGAGTGAATCCAATCATTTGCTGACCGTTCTCACCGTGATACTGGATGTCAACAATCACATCCTTGCGGTCACGCATAATCATGCCGCATACCGTAATGTGGTCACCTGCGGGTAGCTTCATGACTAGGGTGTGACCGTCCTCAACCTCACCGAAGTCAAGAACAGTGTGGTTATACCAGTTGAAAATAGGGGTACCACTCGATTCAAGCTGATTCAGCATGGAAGGGGAGTATACCGAGGTGGGGAGGGGCTTGGCTTCAATCATAGGTACAAGCACCGAGTACTCACTATGTAACACTTGGATTAAACCTTCGTCCTTCTTAACTAAAACCTCCTGACGGTTATAGTCAGATACCTCATACACCTGACCTTTCTTGTAATGACCTATCGTTTTTGTGGTGATAATCTTCTCACCGCGTTTAGCGTTGCGGCTCTCTACGTGGTACGGAACACCTTCATGGGTGTAGAAGTCCTTGGTCAGGATGATTGCAGGTTCATAATTAGCCAGTTTCTTAGTGTTCATGAGAACAGCTCCTCATCGTGGTAGTAGTACTCGTGCTCTTGGCACTCATAGGTACTCCATTGGAACACCTCACCTTTGGGGGGGGGGTGCCCTAGCAGTGTCTATGCGGCTTCAGCTTCCCGCTTATCCTTCAGGTACTCCTCGGTGTAGTACTCATCAGGTACCTCACCGTTAGCCTGAACAAAGTCACTGTTGGTGTCATGAGTAAGGAACCAAGGGACGAACTCAAGGAAGTTCTTGCCGCTCCCTGCGACATCCTTGAACTCTATCGCATCCCCAGGGTAGTATACGATGGTAGGGTTCATGTCGCTGACCGATTGATAGTAACGGTCAGTAACATTGCCCTCATCGTCAAGCTCAGCTTCCCCGTGAAGTATGGCTTGCTCAAGCTCAAGGGTGAAGCTGTTCAGGCAGGTTACAGCATCCCAGTTTAGGTCGTTTCCGTTCAATCCGTATTTATAGCTCATGTTTTGCACACCTCGTTTTTAAATTTTTTGATGGTTTCACCGCTTTCCAACTGGATGAATACTTCCTTCTTCCAGTTGTACTTAGTACCGTCAGGGGAGGGGGCGACCCTACCGTACATCCCTGCATGGTCTCCAATCTCAATACGTACCCTCTCATCCTTGTTGAATCTCACTCTCATTCCTAAACTTCTCATTTTTCTATCTCCTCTTAGCTCAGCTCATCTAGGCTCGTCTTATTGCAGTGCATCAAACATATGGTGGTACTCTTTGGGGATGTTCTCGGCTATCCCGTTCTCTACAGGGTTGCTACCGTAGAATCCCCAATAGCTATCCTTATCAGTGAGAAATCGGTTCAGCTCATCCTCACTCAAGTCATCTCGCTCGGCACCGATCAGCTCAAGGTACTTACCCAGTTTTTCGGTGTCTATCTTTGCGAAGGTGAACCCGTACACATCACCTGTTAGGTACTGGTCGTATACCTTAACCTCGTTCCTTAGCATCTCCTTAGCCTTGCCACCTTTGAACAGTTCCTCCTCGGTGTAACCTGTCTCGTTTCGGAACGCCTCTTTTGTGGCATATATCCAACCAATCTGACCACTATCCCAAAGGCAAGAGAACCCAGTTGTGTTCATCGTTATTCCGCTGTGGTCGTACAAGAACAGGGGGAGGATGACTATATGAGGGTCGATAATCTCCATCAACTCGTAGTCCTTCAGCTCGTCCAAGTCTCTGTCACTTTCGTCATAATCAACAGCAAGCGACATCAGGAAGTCACGTGGTGAATCATGGGTATGTTTATCACCCAAGGAGTAGCGGCTGTGCCAACAGACCATCTTGCCAAGATTGTCCCAGTTGCGGGGGCTATCAGGTATTGTGTCCTGTTCAATCACCAACAGAGCCGTATCAGTCATAGCTTTCTTTTTCATAAACATTCACCTCATCGTATAAGTAGCACTCATAGGTGCTCCATCGGATACCCCAACCATGGTGGAGGTACCCTAGTAGCATCTATTACACCAATGTCATTTGCTCGGGCTTATCCGACTTCGATAGGTCGATAGGTGCTTGGGCAGGTGTCTTAGGTACAGGCTTATATACGTTCAGGTTCATTTTGATGGTCTTAAACAGCGGCAGGTTACTACCTGTCTTGGCGATAAGAATGTTCTTGCCGCTACCCGACTCACCAAGGTCAGAGGTCAGGTCAACCGCAATAGTCAGCTTAGAACCTGCTACCTTGGCAGTACCACCTGCAAAGCCGATCTCAGCCTTGGCTCCTTTGAAGTCAATCGCAGGTTCTTCTGCACTCTTAGGCAGAGCCTTGTATACATTCAGGTTGATCTTCACACCGCCCGCACCGATTGGCATATTGGAACCTGTTTTTGCGATAAGGATGTTCTTGCCGCTACCAGATACGCCCAGGTCTTGCGATAGGTCTACCTCGATGATTGCCTTGTTGTTAGCTACCGATTTTACGATTACGTTTTCCATGTGTACATTCTCCTTTTTGCCCTCAGTGGGGCTAGTTATTTTGGTGCCTTTAGGCACTCCTTTAGGTACCCCACGGGTGGGTGAGGTACCTTAGTAGTGTCTAATCCATCAATCTTCTCAGCTCAACTTGTAGTGAGTTCAATCGTCTTCCTTGCTCTCTAAGTTCCCTCAGCTCTAACTCAACTGCATCTATCTCATCTATGCTAACCTTGCCGTTCATCAATCTATCGGAAAGGTTAGCGATCTTGAAACGATTGCTCTCTATCGCTTTCTCAAGCAACCCTTGGGTACTTGATAAGATGGAGGTGGATCTATCAAGAGTCATTACACCCATTTCAGTTCCTCTCCCTCCTGTACCGCCTTGACTAGGTAGCGTTCGTCATTCTGAATCCAGTGACTCCGATCGTTTTCATCAGGGGTTTCCACATCGACTACATCATCAAACCAATCTTTAAATTTCACACCAATCACCTCGGTGAATTAGTAGTGCTCGTAGGCACTCCATGGGGATACCTAACCAGAAGGTTAGATACCCTAGCAGTGTCTAAGATGAGTCACTTGGGCGATAGTTGACCATAGATATATAGATTCCTGAATGCTAGTCTTCGGGATAGCCTACTAATTGCCACGATCTGCTGAGTCCTTGTGAGCATATTAGGCACCCTTCCTTTCCTGTTCAGCTATAAGTTGTCTGAGATATTCGATGAGTCCGCCGACTTTGCCAAAGTAAGCCACTATCAATTTAGTCACGCTGATTCCTCCTTGAATTTGACACATCTATGCCAACCAGAAACCCAGGATATAAGCACACTCCGTTTAGGTACTAGCAGTACTCATGGGTATGCTTTTTCCTGCACCACCGTACCCCAAATCGGGGTGGGGCGGGGGGTAGGGCTAGGCATGGTCAGGCACTCAACTCAGCTATACGATACAGATATATAAGAGTTAAGAGCTTGAACATACCTAGCCGTGGGTATGGGTAGCCTTCTTGGGCACTCAGGTATACCAATAGGGTAGAGAGTGGGCACCTCAAGCTATCTCCACCACAGCTAGATGGGTAAAGTATGGTTGACCGTATCATGTGACTACTCACACTGCACTCGGGATTAAAGGGCATGTCTATATAAGCCTGAGCGGTATCCCGTGGGGATGGCTAGGCACACTCATACCAAAAGTGGGGCGGGCGGGGGCAGAGTATCCTGTTGGATGCTTACACTCCTATATAAGAGACACCCATCATATAAGAGCATGACACTAGAGAAGGAAGCTATAAGAGAGACTGCCGAGGTATCGGTCACCATCATGGATAGACTTCACCCGTGACTCGTACTTGCCTATGCAGTCTCATACCCGCTACATATTAGCCTTCTAGGTACACTCCTAGACGTACCCTTGTGGGTACAGAAGTACTAGGCTTCGCTTTCTCTGCTCAAGCTCTCGGTTGGTGCGTGGTGTGTGAAGTGGTAATAACTTAGACCCAAATTGCGGCTGTTGAACTGACTTCTTTATATAGGAATAGCGGCTCATTGGATTATTGGCTAATTCCACAACATCACATAATACGGATTATGTGCAATAGGCTCCTAGGTCTGCCACTCATGGGCTAGTCAGGACTACCCAAGCATAGGCATGGGTAGGTCTTGATATTAGTTAGTGCCTTGCATCGCTTTGAACTGCTTGAATGCTTGGAACTCAGCCCAAAGTTTAGCATCTTCCTCGCTCATGGTAGGTACACTGGTAGCAGGTGTAGCAAGTTCTTGTACTGGTGAAACATACTCGTCAATAGGGATATAGGCGTTCAGGTTCAAGACTACATTCTGAAAGCCTTCCTTTTTCAAGCGAATACCGCCTAAAGTAGATGCTACGCGGGCAGACTTCTCGCTTTGTGTGAGAACTTCCTTATCAATCACGTTCAAATCAACCTCAATAATGAGCTTGTTTTTGTCGTTCACGCTTATTTTCATGTTCTCAGGTGCCTTCTTTGATTGCGCTCGTTTAGCCGCTTCCTTCTCGAATTTAGGCATAGTGATAGCTTTGTTTATCATGGATAATCAGTCTCCTTTGGTGTGGTTTGACTACCTTTGGTAGTCCTGATTAGCCCATGAATGAACAGACCTCTAGCATAGCAAGGCATCTGTAACCACCGAACCAGTCGGCTCTCGCACCTTGTACTATGCACGTCATAACGCAGACGTATTGCGTGATATCCTCGCCATGTTGGGCATGAACTGTAAAGCGTAGGCTGTTGCCATAGTTCAATCCGTCATGTCACACACATAAGTGTGGCAAGAGAAGTTGCGTATCCCATGCACATGTAGTGCATGTTTCGGGTATCGAGTTGTCAAAGGACGTGAGACACATTTCGTGCCTTGCCACATGTCTTGCATTCGAGTTGTTACTCGTTCGAGTCGTTCGTGGCGACCGATTCGACACCCATATCTAAGAACGCAATAGAGTCGGATTGCAATACCTCTTGAACAGGTTTTTTTATAAAAAATAAAATCAAACAGAAGTCAAAATCGTACTCCCCCCAGTGTCTTGGTTTTTTCAATGATTCCGAATCGGCGCACGGAGTGTCATGATACATATGGGAAATTTTTAGTGAACCTTGATGCGCGATAGGTCTTTTCTAAAGGGGGTGTCTCGTGAGGTCTCGGATGGTGCGAAAGGGGAAAGGAAATTGTCTTGGAGAAATGTTTTGGGGCGAGGGTGGCGGGGTCTTTGGCAAGGGGGATTGGTAAGGTGTTGGGAGAGGGGAAGGGCAAATTGAAAGAGAGTCGTTCCTCTTATATAAGGAAAGCGACTCTCTTGGGGGAGCAGGGAATTTTTTGTGGAACCTTGGTGCGGTACGGTTCCGTGATTGTTACGATGTTACCTTACTTTATATGTATTATACGTTTTTCCGCTACGCGGATTACTGTTATGTTCGGCAGGGCGCACTTCCCTAGCATAGGTACGAGCGTGATCAGACCGTTGCTATCTGTTTTGAGGTTCACCTTTGTCAAATACCTTGCTTACTACTCCTAGTGCGAACCCTAAGGCGGCGGCTACAAGCCAACCCTGCTTACCGTTTTCTTCATCTATTAGATACTCCAAAGCTCCTAAGTAAGCAAGAGCCACACCGATCAGAATGCAAGATATGAAGCTAGTTGCAGGATACGAGTGGGTGAATGCCGCTATTAAAATGAATATAATGATTCCAATTGCGATTGTCATGTTACACCTACTTACTCGAATATTTAGATAGCTCGCCATTATCCTTTAGGTGGTTGTACAGGCGATGTAATATGGTCACGGCTTCAGCCCTGGTGACCTGATCGGCGGCTTCAAATTCTCCATTATATGTTGTCATGATACCGTGCTGTTGAAGGGATGCCACTTTCGGGGCAACAACTTCCGTGTAATCGTCAAAGATTTTCATAGTACCATTGTCTAAGTAGTCAATTACGAAAGGGAATACAGTGTTGGTCATATCGACTCCATACATGTATCTGTTGTCATCGTAGTTATCGGAGACTACGATCTTGAAGTCTTGCATCTTGGAGACTCTCTTATACGCTTCGTCTAAAGAAATTGGACTGTAAACTTCAGGCAGAAGGTTCACGACCCCCATTCTTGTAAGTTCTTTATCAGGATCGAACACCTTACCTTCCTTTGTATAGTAAGAGAAGTTCCCAGTATCCATCATTGGTGCCATGTCGTAGATCGCAGTGTACGCCCAGTAATTCTTCGGGACATCAATGAATTTGTCCACAACTAGCTCCTGTGATCTGTACTTGTCAAATAGCTTGTGAGTCATCGAGATAAACTCGGCTTTGGTGACTTTCTCATCAGGCTTGAATGTCCCGTCCGAGTATCCCGTGACTACTCCTTTCTCGGTCATGAAGCTGATGGAACTGATCGCCCACGAGTGTTGGGTCTCACTCACATCTTTGAAATTGGAGGTCTGTGCGCTTGCGGCAGTGGAGCCGATAAGCAGTGATGAAGCTAGTGTTATCGCTAGTACAATCCTCTTCTTCATAGTTACTACCTGCCTTTCTTATGATGTTTCCCCATATTAGCATAGAACGATTTGATTCGTATATACGAGACAATACACGATAATCCACCTATAGGAACCTATAGCATCGTCCACTGCTAGGAGCGTACTACAGACTTCCATCGTCCCCCTTAAAACACAAATTCCCTTCTCATCAGAATCTAAGATATTTATTACATAATTTAACTACTATTTACAAATATATACATTTAAGGTAATATGTTAAGAAATATCACGTTTTATTAATTTTCTGGAAGGGGATTTGTATGGACGAAATTTTAACTTCCACAACATTGGGGGAACTGATAAAGAAGAAAAGAGAGGATTTAGGTATTAGTTTGTCTGAGGTTTCCAGAAAAACTGGCATTAGCAAGGGAGGGATTTCCAAGATTGAAAATGGTGAAACAAAAGGACCAGAGCTGGCTACTTTAAAGCCAATTGCCGATGTTTTAGAAATCCCTTATGAGGAAATAATTGAATATTGCATCAGGGCAGAATATCGTTATGATGTCTACGATGATCTCTTGGAAGAAGCCATAGAAATTGCTAACCCTTCTTTGATTGATAAAGTGGCAATCAAATTCCTAGAAAATATTAAGCATGAAACAGATTCAGCGCTGGAGCATTTGGAACGATTTGCAGATTCCAGCACAAACAACGATACAAAGGTAACGCTCTATAACACAATTGTGAAGTACTCTAGACAGCATGGGCTACCACATTACATAGCTAAAGGGTTATATCAAAAATACTTAATTGAGAGACAAAATTTAAAACGTTTGGAAGAATCCTTTAGAGATGGTGAAGAAATCACTCACTATGTTGATTTTTTATCTGATAATGAAAAGATAACATATTACTTTAAAATGGCTTTACATGCTCATAATACTAAAAAATATAATGAGTGTATCGAGTATTGTGAAGCAGGTCTTAGACTAGATGTTTCAAGCAACGAGTTGAAGGCTAGAGCTTATTTATCTATGATAAATTCCTATGGTTTCCTGAAAAATTACGATATGGCAGAGTACCATCTGGACTTTTTAGAAAAATACGGATTTGAGTTCGTTTCCGATTCATGTAAAATTACTAGAGCTATTATACAAGGGAAAAGGAAACATTTCAGTATAGCTATTCCAGCACTAAGAAAATGCTATGAAGTGGTACAAAGTGACTTGAAGATACATGTAATCAATGAATTATTAGATTTGTATCTTCAGGAGAGTGATTCTACTTCGATTGAAGAAATTTTTAACCTTGAGCCAGAATTTCTACCTCAAAATCCAACAACTCCTTATAAAAAAATAGCTATCGGTAAATACTTCCAGTATAAAGGGAATTATTTGACCAAAAATTGCATATTTAATGAAGGAGCAAGATCATATTTACTAAGCTTAAAGACATTTGGAGCTGTTTATGCAATTCAAGAACTTGCAGAATGCATGACCGAATTTTTAGCTTTGTTTACAGCAAATTCTAAATCAATGGATTTGGAATATGTTGTAAGACTAAAAGAGGTGTATACTGATATTGCAAACAAAAAGGAGGGGTTATAATTGAGAAAAGCATATGGAATGTTGATGTTGTCGTTAGCCTTAGTGATGACTCTAGGCATTACAGCAAATACTGAAACTGCAAGTGCTAAAGAATTAAATTCTCCGCAAAAAGCTCAATCTTATTTTGTTGATCCTGGTCATTAATTCAATTGTTTTATCCTCAAATAAAAAAGAGAGCGCTAAATAAATAGCGTTCTTTTTTTTTGTGAAAATTTTATTGCTCATCATAAATATAGTTAGAACGTTTCCTCGAAAAAAAAATAGGGGGATTCCCCTAAACGGATGGTAAAATAATCAATAACAGGAAAAAGGAGGGATTTAGTTAATTGGTATCAGTTAAACAACGGGGTGTCCCAACGGTCGCTAAACTAATTGGAACACCCCGCTTTGATCAACTAAAAACGTTGTTCAGAAAAATTATATCATCGAATTAAAGGAGGAAAAAGCATTATTTCACTGTCTGAAAATGATTTATTAAAGTCTTTTGAAGACCTCCAGCAAAAATTAGTAGAACTATATCGTACAGAAGGTTCATTTTTAAGTCCAACAGTGTTGCAAATAAGTCAACAACTAGACGAATATATTGTCGCAATTCAGAAGATGGCAAAAAATCTAAATGAATGTCGAGACTAGAATAGACTGTACGGAAGCCCTTGCGATATATGAATAGCCGTTTTTAGCTATTCGAAGTCCGACAGACCTTTAAATTAGGAGGAAATGCACGAATGAGAAAAAAACTAAAGATTGCAATTGTTACTACTTTATCATGTGTATCTCTTTTTTCTGCTGTAGCATATGCTGATTACGGCAAGAAATATCTGTTTACGGGAGGGTTACGGGCTTCAGATGTTAAGAAAATCAAGTATGTAATAGCTGGCGGAAGTTCTTCCTATCAAAGAAATGTAATGAAAGCTGGAGTTGAGGCTTGGAACGGAATTTCATCAAAGGTTAAGCTAACTGAGGGTAACTCTGGTGCAAAAGTGAGTGTGATACTCACAAATGCTGATAATGATGATTTATATGGGATTATGATGCCATTTAGCAATGGAGCTAGAGATTATGATCTAGATGAAATTTGGGACAACATAGATGTTATTGGATATGACAATACTCTATCGAGAATTGGGCTTAGCGAACAAAGGGGCGTATTTACTCACGAGATGGGACATGCATTGAGTTTAGCACATAATAACTCAGACTCAGATTTGATTATGCACCCATATGCATTAAGTACAGATATTCAGACAGATGATGAGAAAAATCTGAAGTTGAAGTGGGGGAAATAGTTAATGAGCATGAAAAAACTGGCAGGAACAATTGTTTGTTCGGTTGCATTGGTTGCTGGTGGCTTTTACTTTTTGACGCCATCTAAAATTATGAAGGTCGAGGCTAAAGTAGTAGGTTACAAAAATGTCGAAGCGTTAGAAAGGGGAGCAGATTATATTGTAGTAGGACATCTTGAAAGGGACTTCTCAGAATATGAGCCAACCTTTAAATATACTTCAGAGGGAAGAGTTGGAGAATTCTATACAAAAACTGATATCATCATTGATAAAACCCTCAAAGGAGACGCTGATACAAAGGTTATTCCTGTCCTTCAAGCCGCCGCCTATGTAGAAAGCTCTTTTAAATATCAAGCCGATTTAGAAACAATAGAGGGTTTTACACCTATGGAAAAAGGAAAAGAGTACCTTCTGTTCTTAAAAAAGGCTCATGACGGTGAAAACTATAGTTTGTTAGGTGTATACCAAGGCAAATTTGATATTGATGAGTCTGATAAGGTACAAGGGTTAGCATCAGAGAATAGCCACTATCAAAATTTGAGAGATGAAGTAGTGGAAAAATATAAAGATATTTTCGAAAAGTCAGTTCCATAAAGTTGAGACTTAGGGGGAAGTAATATGCAAGCTTGGGCTGATTCCGACCCTATTGATTGTACACAGCTTCAAAGGGACAAGAAAAAGGTTCAGAGAGCAATTGACTTTGAAAAGTCACTGGAAGGTAAGCGTCTTACAGGAGAAAGTCCCCAAAACAAAAATCAAACAGGAGTGCTTTTGTATGACAGCGCTAAAGAAACTTGCAACCAGTCCAATACGGGCTGAGATCGAACACCATCTCAAATCATATAACTACACGCTTAGTAAGCTCAGTGAATTGACCAATATCAATACTGGTCATCTAAGTGGGTATTTGAAGGGACATAAGTATAGGAAACTAACACTTGACCAATTGAATGCAATTGGACAAGTGTTTGAAAAACCTGATGGGTGGTTATACGATTTATACGTTGAGGAATACTTCTATAGAGTAAAAATTACTCTCAGACGAGCGAAATCATTTCTGGTGCAATGTGCAGAATTAGGGAGATATGATTGTATTCAGTTGGTAATTCCTCTACTCTTGGAACACCCTGATAAAATTAAAATTTTTTTTGGTGTAGCAGAACAGTTGTTTTACAAAGGGAGACAGAAGGAGTCCATCTTTTTTTACCAATTAGTGGTCGATAACGAAAAAAATATGTTCAAAGAACCAATCATCATGAGTCACTACCGGCTATTTCAACTCTCAGAGAGCACAAACACCGAGGCACTATGGAAGGCTGTTCTTATTTTTGAGCCTGTTCGGAGGGAACTGTCTATATATTGCCAATTGGATGCGCTTTTACGACTAGGAAATCATTGTTGTACATTGCGTAGATGGAAAGAGGTAGAGAAATTTGCGGACGAACTTTTAGAACTTACTAATTTGGTTTACAAAGATGAGCTGTCTAAGAAAAAGAGGGGAAATGGTGACGGAATAGAACTGCTTAATCTTGAGAGTCATTTGGTCGCTTACTATGGTCAGGGCTATCTTTTAAAAGCAGTATCTTTAGAGAAACAAGGGCTGTATGAAGAAGCCAAGGAATTTGTTTCTGGTTATGCTGATCTGAGCTGGTTTGAACTACTTGACGAGTCTGGACAGGCAGAGGTAGCTAAATATAAGAAATTAGCGTTGCTTAACATGTGTAGGCTAGATCTCCTCATGGGAGATACAAGTATACTTCCTGACTTTGTGGAATTCCTTGAATATAACCCAACAGAATTATTGTTTGGTTTTATAACAATCGTGGAATCAGCCAACAAGTATGGATTTTCAATAGACATCATACTAGACAAGTTCTCGAAGGAGATTAACTATTTTGATAATTACCATGATTCAGCCAATGTAGATCGACATCTACAATTTAGGTATCAGTTAGCTGTTTACCATTTAAAAAATAAGCGCCCTAACAGTGGTATCAAAGAAATATTAAGATGCATGACTTTATCTACTGTATTGAATGGCAGTAAAGATTTCATACGATGCGTAGCACTATTTGAAGCGCATAGATACCAAGCATCAGCTCATCAGGAAATAGAATACAAAAAAAAATTGGAGGAGGTGATGCGTGATGAAAGATTAATTGGACGCTCCCAACCCCTCAGTAAGGAACGTCCAACAGTAAAACATTGAAGTATTGTAACTATCTTAGCACAAAATGATTGCGATTTACAAAAATTCACAAAACTTTTAAAAGAATTAGACACTAGTTGGTCGATATGAATAGGCTGTACGGGAAACTTTACAAAGCCCAATAGGGGGAATAATTATAAAGCCGTGTTCCAGCTATTCTTTGAAGACGACTAAAATTCCCCATTATAAACGCTGATCTTCACAAGATGATGAAGTAAATATTTGTAATTTTTTAATCAATTTGGTATATTATAGAAGGAGTGTTATGTATGAAAAAGGAAATATTAACTGGAGTATTATCCGTAACCTTGTTATCAACGGGTATCATTCCAGCAGTAGCTTCAAATAACATTGACTCTAATCTGTCGATCGAACAAAAAAACCAATATGTTCAAGCGGAGATGGACAAAGAAGGACTCTCCTTGTTAGCAGGTTTAAAAGTTGACATGGGGCAATATGTCACCTTGGGTAAAGATAATTTACTACATCTCGATCCTGAAGCTAAGGAACTGATTGGTGAGAAAGCGTATAGTATTTTCGAGCGTGGCGTTAAGACAATCAATGACGCTTTAAACAGCGGAGAATATCAAATACAAAATAACAAATTAGTAAAAACAGACCTAGTACATCCTCAATTTGATCACGAAGAATTTTGGTGGGGAATATCACTGCAATACAATAATAGAGAAACAAAAGAACTTGCCGCTTTGTGTGAAGAATATTCTACTGATTGGTCATTAGCGTCAGCACTTACTGGCTTGGTTCCAGGTGGACAAAGTATAGGTATTGCTTCAGCAATTATGTCATGGGGAAACGCAAAATTTGCAAGAAAACTTACTAGCAAAAATAAGGGGAAAGGTGTAAACGTCGATATAGCTTGGGTACCAGTAGTTATCTCGATCTATGGTAGGTAGTAATTACTTATAGAGATAGCTGGAAGGAGAGAGTTATACTATGGTGTCTTTTTTGACAGCTGTCGTCCTGTTTAGTCTATTAGGTTACCTATATTTCAATTCTGAAGTAAACCCAATGATACTGATCTTATTAGGGATATCAGCTTCCGTAAATGTGTATCGTGGGTTCAAAGAATTAAAGAAAAAATCGTAGTATTTAAAATACGATTTACAGATCGTGTCCCGATAATAACTTTTAAATAGACAAACGTCAGAGTCTCTTGTATTCTGACGTTTGTCTTATTATTTAGATTTAAGTTACACTTTTATTTACAAACTAAATTACTTGTTTTGAGTCTCCTGTCTACTTGCAATCTACATCCGTAGATAATAGTGGCTGACCGCTCGATTACTTACCAGTTGTTGCTGTCTGAACAGTCACTTTGGACTGACCTGCGGCTACAACAGCATTAGTAGCGATAGATTCAACACGGCTGTTAGCAGATTTCAGTTCCTCACGCAATGTTTCGATCATATCTTCCTGAGAACTTACTGTTTCTTCAAGTGTAGCGATGCGGTTTTCAAGAACACGCTTGTCGGCTTTGTTCTCGGCATCCTGCAAACGAATCTCGTTGTCGAAATCTTTCTTCGCATCTGTCTTACCTTTATTGAAGCCTTGTGTTTCCGCTTTAGCCAACAGGTCAGGAATAGCGTCTACCTTAGCTTTAAGTGTTTCCATACTTTGCTCTGCATGGTCGATTGCGTTTTCACGTTCAACTACTTTAGCTTCACGATCAGCTACTTCTTTTACTCGATCTTGTAACTCTGTTTCGAGGCTATCTTCACGAGCACGTTTCTCTTTATTGAACTGGTACAGGTCTTCTTCTTTCTGGCGAGCCAGTTCTTTTTTCCATGTCGCCGCTTGCTCTGCTTTTTCAACTTCAAACTCCTGGCGAGCTTCTTCAATTACAAGTGCGTATGCGTCTAGTAAAGCCTTTTTAGTTTCTTGAGTAGTTTTCTTAGCCATTTTCTCATTTCCCCCTGTTTTCTCTTGTTAGGTTGCTGAAGTGTGGGAGTCAAACCCACTTTGCAACGGGTATGAGCCGCGCTAGAAACCGTCCTAGCCACCAGCAACAGAGACCGTAGGTGGATTTGAACCACCGATACTTTCACCCATTCTATTCGTGAGCAGGAATCGAACCTGCGTGGAAGTGCCCCATAACGGTCATGGCAACGGATACAGGAATCGAACCTGTGCGAACGGCTTCAAAGACCGTTGTTCTACCACTAAACTAATCCCCTACACCCCATATTGGCACACCCTTGTGCGCTGTGAGACTCGCTCACTCGCGTGGTGTGATCTGTTAAAACCTAGATTAGGGATGATTTCGTAGAATCTAACGCTTTTTCAAAAATATTTTCCACTTACTGATCTCCCGAGCACCTTCGTTAGGAAGGGTGATTCCACAATAGGTTGGGTCTTTAATGCAACCGTAGTGGGATTCTTCATTAACCGCTATCCTATGCCATTCTTGGATTAGCTCCGTAGTGCTAAGCATCTTCGCTATCTTCCTCCTGTTCCTTCTTGGCTTCGATATCATTCTCAGACGCTCCGCAGTCAGGGCAGAATGAGTGCTGACAGCAAGGACAACTCACTAGGAAAGACATGCAATCAGGGCAATCGTACATATTAGAATCATCTCCTTTCTTCATTAGAATAGGAAAAAGAGAGGATTTCTCCTCCCTCTCTCTTCTTTATTTGCCAGCCGTAGGTAATGCAGGGAGTTGTGTGATCGTATTACCACCCATTACCTGAGGGTACTTACCATCCCAACGCTTAGCCATTTCGTAGTCGATTAAATGTTGAGTGATAGACTGTTGGAGCTTAGCGTTCGCCTGAGCTGTACCTTGAGCTTCCGCAATCTTGGCTTCGGCGTTACCTTGAGCTTCCACCAACTGCTTTTCAGCAGTTACTTCAGCTTGAGCCTTTTCGATCTTCAACTGCTCAAGCTTGAGCTGTGAGTCAACTAAGGACTGAATAGCCTTGAGAGATTCACCGTCAGGCTCAATTTTACTGAAGTTAAAGGTTTCGATCACGATTCCAACAGAGTCAAGGTCTTTCTTAAATGCTTCCATAACCTTTACGTTAATCTCGCCACGTTTATCACCATATACTTCAAGCACACCGTAATTTGAAGTTATTGTCTGGATGGTAGCAGAGAGGCGGTCTTTCATGTAGGTCGCTTCAATGTCATCATCAGAGCGACCACGGAACTTGGCAAATAAATGTGGTATACGTTTCTCATCCATATGGTAAGAATACATTAACTCGGCTGTTACGACTTTGCCATCCTTCGTTGCTATACGGAATGCACTTTCTCCCTTGTAATGTACGGTTTCAGTGCTAATTGGGTATTCTGTCACTTTTTGAGTAGGATAAACTGTGTGCCAACCAGGTTTCAAGGTTTCTTCCTCTAATCCACCTGAGCGGTCGTATACCACACCAACATACCCAGGGGATATTATGGTTAATGTCAACGCCAGATAGATCAGTACACCAATTATGAGAGTACCTACTAAACTACCACCAAGGACGAACCAGTTACGATTACTCATACAATCTACCCCTCTTCTTTATCTTTTAAATTGTCAATGAACGGTTTTGCTAATCTCCTTACGAACTTCGCTACTCGGACGAAGATCACAGCCGCAAAGAACCAGAAGGCTAGAGCGGCTAAAATCACGCTAAACAAAAGTGCAATCAATGTACCCAATGGCAATCACGTCCCTCTCTGCGATAAGGTTCCCCTCATCGACATGTTGATCTCGGAGGTAATCCGATGTGCAGTCTGTGTGAGTGATCTCACCTCCATGCAGAACGTCAATGTTGTCGCCTTCAACAATGTCTTCCTCGCAGTAGGGGCAGGTCTTACCGATAGGCAGTGGCTCGTCTTTGTGATCGGGAGCCTTAAATCTGTCCATCATTTTATTCCCCCTCACTTCCTCTATACGAGGTCATTCCTTGAGAGTTAAGGCTTTAATTTAATGCAGGTTCTTTCTGTATAAAATGGAATGAACGATTTTTGGAGGCACAGCAAAGGGCTGATAAAGTATTGTGCTCAAATCTATATCATTACTGCTGAAGAGTTCGAGATCAAGGAACGAGCAAAGGAAGTTGCCAAACCATAGATAACTTACCAAATAGACCCGCCCCTCTCATGTAGAGGGGTTTTTCGTGATGCGTTTTGGTGCGTTCAGCCTAACCTAAGAGATAAAGCGAAAGAGGTGAGGTCAATGGCAGAGGAGAGAAATAGTGAACTCTCACTTACCTCGAAGCAAAGCAAGATCGTTAAGTACAAACTTGAGGAAGATGTAGTGAACCTTCGCTTGAGCGGTATGTCCTATCAGCAGATCGCTGACGAGATGAACGCGAGTGGGAAAGTTCCTGATGGTGATCTTCTCGATAAGTACGTGGTCATGCGATTCTTCGAGAAACTTCCTGATATTAACAAACAGATCGTGAAGGAAGACAAACGAAGACTTGTTCAAGTCGTAAACAACCACTTGGATATTATCCATGAGGTAACTTCTCTATTCAATAAAACTAAGGTGCTTCTCGAAGCTATGGAAGAAGATGCTTACGAAAAGGGTAAGTTTGTTAACCCGTACCAGTACAAGGCATTAGTTTCCGAGATGCGAGAGTTCTTGAAGCAAATGACCGAAATTCAGAAAGAGATCAACGACTACAATAACATCCGAAAGTTCATGGAAATTGTCCTATCCACACTTCAAGATGAATGTCCTGAGAAGATTCCTGTGATCGCGGAGAAATTGAAAATGGCTAAGGGAACAACATGGTTTGCAGACATGATGAGGGGGAAGCCGAATGAGTAAGCACGGAGAGCTGACGGTGTTTTGGGGAACTATGTTCGCGGGTAAATCAACAAATCTGATCACCAACTTAAAAGAAGCGGGTGCAGGTGCGATCTGTTTCAAGCCTTACTCAGATAATAGGGACGAGCCTAATGTTATTAGAACGCATGACGGTCTTATGTACCCAGTAACGAGGGTAAAAAAGGCAAGCGAAATACTTCTACACGTTAATCCAGGTCTGACTACTGTGGGAATTGAGGAAGCATCTTTGTTCTACGAAGACCCGACTCTTATACCAACTATTCAAACACTAAGGGAGATCGGAGTTAACGTAGTAGTAACTGGATTGGATATGGACAGGCATGGAGTCCCATTCTCCCAAATGCCCTCTATCGCGGCAATTGCTGATAACTGTTTCAAATTGAGAACTCGGTGCTCGTGTGGGGAGTTTGCTTCACTTAACTACTACAGAGGTGACGGTAGCACATTTGTAGCTCGGGACGACATGTACGAGCCTATGTGCAGAACATGTTTCTCAAAGCAGAAGCCATCCCTTTAACAGGATGGCTTCTCTATAGGAGGGGTATTAATCGTTCTCTACTTTCTCTATACGAAAGAACCTACTGAGAGTTAAGGACGGTGAACATAAATGGGTGATTTTTTAGGGAACTTGATGGACGACTTCATAAATCTTGCGGAAGGTAATATTCAGAAAACAGGTATTTGGCGGGAGGAGCCTGTTGATCTAATAACCTTTTTCTCATCTAAGGACTTCTGTAACGAGAAGCCATACCCTGGTAAGCAGACTGAGCTTTTAGAGAAGTGCAATTCTATCTTATGGTACAAGATGACAGGTGACGAAAAGCTGTGCGCTGAAGACCTCAGACAGATCACAGAGCTTGTTGTGATGTTTGGTAAGGGGTCGGGCAAGGACTTCCTGGCATCGGGTATCTTGGCTTACGTAGGCTACCTTCTGTGCTGTATGAACGACCCTCAGGATTACTTCGGCTTTGGTCAGGATGAGAATATCGACCTTGTAAACGTGGCAATTAATGCCTATCAAGCAAACAACGTATACTTCAAGAAGCTGAAGGCGCGTCTGAACAATTGTCCATGGTTCAAGAGGGTTTCTTCTGAACCTAAAGCTTATAATGAGTTCCAACTCACTAAGAACCAAATCCGATTCTACAAAAACATTACAGCTCACAGTGCCCACTCAGAAGCAGATTCATTTGAGGGATACAATCCTCTCGTTATTATCTTTGACGAGATCGCGGGTTTCGAGTACGACAAGGCTGAGGACGCTTATGCGACTTTCCGTTCCTCCGCTCTCTCTCGTTATGAGAGTAAGGCTTTTATGATTTTCATTTCGTTCCCGCGTTCCCAAGACGACTTTATGTTCAAAAAGTACGAAGAGTATCTGCAAGGAGACCCTGAGGTTTATGGTATGATCGGGAAGACGTGGGAGGTAAACACATCCAAGAGTCAAGCTTCCTTCAAGAAGGACTATGACCGAGACCCTGAAGGCTCTATGATGAAGTATGAGTGTATACCTCCGAAATACAAAGAAGGTCTATTCCAGTTTCCTGAACGAATTGACGAGGTTATCAAGGTTGGGAAGCAGTCGCAATGTCCTAACCTTGTTGTACAGACTAAAATTTCCACACGCACCCTCCAAAACGGTGTAGAGCGCCACTTCCTTGGTCTTGAGTTACATAATCTTGCACTAGACCCTAGCTTCACCTACTACCTTGGTGGTGACGGGGGTGTAGAAACAGACTCCTACTGTATCTCTCTATTCCACGCGGAGCCTACGATTATTCAGATAAATGAGGGTGGAGGGATAATTGAGAAGTGGGTTAATAAGCCTGTAGAAGACCTTATCCTTGAGTGGAAGCCTTCCAAGAAGGAGAGGCTACCTGTTGATCTCCTGAACGTAGCAGAGGTACTTGAGATGATCTGTCAGCAAGTGCATGTTAAGAAGGCAATTTTCGATAAGTTTAACTCCGCAGATGTCGTTCAGCGGCTCATGCAGTACGGGGTTGAAGCCGAGGACAAGAACTGGTCTAATCCGTTCCAATTGCAAATCTACACCAACCTCAAGGGTTTGATCTATACGGGGATGATTGAGCTTCTTGACCATGTAATCCCTGAGGATACTCACATGAACGCCAATGAGGAGCTACGTAACCTCAAGCTTATTAATGGGAATAAGATTGACCACGACAAGGACAAAACTAAAGACTTCTCCGATGCCCGTGCAGGAGCTACTTGGATTTGTTCCATGGATGAAGTCGAGTCAACTGAGCACTTTGCTATGCCAGTAATCCAAGGAGCACGTAGAAAGTCGTAGATGCTTTAGTGCGATAAAATCCTGTTTTTTGGGATATTAAATCCTATTTTTTGGGACGTGAAATCCTGTTTTTTGGGACATGAAATCCCAAAATTTGAGCACAAAGAATATAAAGATGATAATAACCAATCTGAGCATAACCAATGCTAATATTCCCTCGCGTTGCGCGGGACTTTCTTCCAAGGAGTCTACCACTTTTGGTAGGCTC
Source organism: Brevibacillus laterosporus DSM 25 (assembly GCF_002706795.1). Classification (NCBI taxonomy): domain Bacteria; kingdom Bacillati; phylum Bacillota; class Bacilli; order Caryophanales; family Paenibacillaceae; genus Brevibacillus; species Brevibacillus laterosporus. The sequence goes on along the minus strand of NZ_CP017705.1, from coordinate 1,160,975 downwards.
TTTTCTTATACCCTCCCCAACCCCTCCCGCGTCAGGACTTGCGTTGCCGCCTACTTGTTTCGGTCTAGTCTATATAAAGACTAAATAAGGGGAGGAGAAAGTGAATGAAGCAGTTCTTATCGGGATACAGCGGCTCTCACCAGTCGATGTACGTTCTACCGATTGGAGACATCCACTTCGGAAACAGGTACCACAATCCCAAATATCTTGACAAAGCATTGCAGTTTGCTGTTAAGAACCGAAATCGTACTCGCATTCTATTGATGGGAGACTTAATGGAGGTAGCTACTAAGACATCTGTAGGACGGTCTGTTTACGATGAAGCATACCCAACTCAAAGACAGTTTGAGATCGCAGTGGAGACATTTAGACCTGTAGCAGACCTTATAGACATTGTAATCGAAGGTAATCACGAGGAGCGAATCATACGAGACACCTCTTTTGAGATCATGCAAGAGTTTTGTCATCGAATTGGTCGTCCTGATGCTTATGGCAAGTTCTCTGGAATTGTGAACTTCAATCTTGGTAGTGGGCAGACATATTCCACATACGCATGGCACGGAGCCACTGGCGGTACAACGGAATCGTCTGTTATCAATGCCATGTTAAAGATGCGTGAGACTGCAATAGCGCATATGTACTTCATGGGTCACACTCATAAACTCCTGAAGTTTGAACGTGAAGTATTCTTACCCGCGCCTGGGAAAGACGAGCCTGTAGTACTCAAGCAGATGTTCGTCAACACAGGTGCATCCCTCGAACACGGCGGATACGGTGAGCAGAAAGGGTTCCCTGCGAGTCTCCCAGGATACGGAGTAGTTCAACTGTTCGCGGAGGAGCATCGAAAAGTGTTCCACAAGATTGATGACTTGATTTAAGAGGAGGTGTGACGAGTGGGTTTACTTGATAGATTTACAAGCCTGTTCCGCAGGAAGAAGCCCGAGCAACAAAGCCGACAGACCTATCAGCAGTATCAGCAGAAGGCTCCCGAAAAGAAGGGGTTCTTCGGTAATCTGTTCGGTGGCGGTAGTAAGCGCGGTCAACGACTTGCCGCAGGTGAGATTATAACCAGTAGTGACCCGTTGTGGACGGGTGAAAGCACTTCTGAGTTTGGCGGCACCCGTACCACGATTCCTAAGTTTGCATCGGGCGGCGGTGGCGCGGGTGGTGCATTACCTCGGAGAGTTCAGAGGGACATGCGTCTTGATGATCGGAGCTTGTCAGGCTCTTCCATTGAAGACCTTATCGACATCCTTATGGATGCTCACCCTGATATGTCCTTTGCGCTTTGGAACTTCCTGCGACTTGGGCGAGGAAAGTTCACCACAAAGGTGTACAAGGTCGGCAGTGATAAGAACGACAAGGCAGGGGAGAAGCTGATTCAACAGCTTTTCCAACGGCTTGAAGCTCCTAACATCATGCAATTTGAGCCATCTCACTCAATTCATAAGGTTCTGAACCAGTTGTTGCTTAGCGTGGTCACCCGTGGGGCGGGGGCACTTGAATTGGTTCTGACCCAGGATTTGCAGAACGTGGCTTTCCTGGCACCAGTTGACCCAGGGACGATCACATTCAAGTTTGAGCAAGACCGCTACGTGCCGTACCAAGACACTGACAAGGTAAACCTGGACATTCCTACGTTCCTGTACGAGACACTAGATGCCCGCGTAGACGACCCTTACGGACGATCTCCGCTACTGGGAGCAATTAACACGGTAATGTTCCAGATGCAGGTCTTGAACGACATCAAGGCGGTTGTCCATAACCAAGGTTATCCGAGGTTTGACATTACGATTCTTGAGGATGTTCTTCTACAAAGGATGCCTGTGAACATTCGAAATAACGAATTGGCAAAACAGAAGTGGTTGAATGAGAAGCTGAAAGAAATTATCGACATGTACAACAACCTGGAAGTCGATGACACGTTTGTTCACTTCAACAGCATCGAGATCGGAATGGTTGGTGGTAAGGGCGGCAGTGGTGGCGGTTCCTTGATCGACCCTGAGAAGCTGATGCGTGCTATAGATGGACTCATCACAGCAGGTCTCAAGACGCTCTCCACGATCTTGGGTAGACGCTCCACTGGTAACACTGAAAGCTTTGCCAAGATGGAGATTAAGCTCTACCTGAAGGGCGTAGAAGCCATGCAAGAGGTTGTCGAGCGTATTATGAGTCGCGCACTCACGCTGTACCTCAACATCATGGGTAAGCAAGGAATCGTGGAGTTTAAGTTCGAGCCAGTTGAAATCCGCACAGAGCTTGAGCAAGCACAATTCGAGCAAATAGCACTTCAAAACTGGGCGTACAAGCGTGACCAAGGATGGATTGACCAAGAAATGGCATCTATTGGTGCTGTGGGAACTCCTGCGGTGGCTGAGCCTGACTGGGAGCACTTGGGTAAGAGTACGGTTCAGAACAAGGATGGAAGTGACACGAAAGGAACCACAGACGAGAAGGACGCGACAGACCCCTCAGACACGACCAAGTGACGTTTGAGGAGAAGTGTCTACTCTAAGTTTAGAATAGATGAATCAAGGAGGTGTTCACATGCCAAGACCAACACCCGAGCAACTTGAGCGAATCAATAAATTCACTGCACGAGAGTTGACTACTGAGGAAGTATATGTCTTCCCCAACATGATGATTGACGATCAGGTGACTGCTTATTCGTCCAAGTTGCACCCGAACCTCCTTCGAAAATTCGTCAAGGACGCGAACAAAGGGGTAGGACTTCTTATGAACCATAACAGCAGAAGTCTACCCGTAGGTCGCTCTTTTGGTGCGGATATTCGTGAGGAGTTTGACGAGGAGTATGGGTACACACAATCTGTCTACGGACAGTTCTATATCGACCTTGGTAGGCAGACCGAGAGCGGTATGAGCACTGATGACATTGTTAAAGGGATTGACGCAGGTACGATCTTCGATACGTCCATTGGATTCAATGCAACACAGTGGAACTGCACAATCTGTAATCACGACATTAGAGATTACATAAACTGCTCTCACTTTCCTGGTGAGAAGTACGAGGTTAAAGGTGAAGATGGAGTTTACCGTACCGATACTTGTTACGTTATGGCGGGCGAGGACGGAGATGGTGAACTGTTAGAGAACTCCCTCGTGTATTCGGGTGCTTGTAATAGAGCCGCAATCAAGAATAACTTTTCTCGTGGTGGTGGCGTTAGCGGAGAAACCAAAGGTTCTAAACTACACTTAGTAGAGAACTTCAAAAACATTCCGTTAAACGCGACCATTACCCAGTATTACACGAAAGACGGTTCTGTACTATTTACGGATACTGATGATCGCACTGACGGTGCTGAATATCTGAAGCAAAGGAGTGAATCCGAAGTGGAATATGCAAAAATCCAAGCTATGTTCTCACAAGTAGGTGTTGAGATCACTGAAAACCTGACTGCTGATGAACTTACTGCAAAGGTTAAAGAAGCGTTCTCAGCAAAAGACTCGCAAGTTCAAACTTTGACTGCTGAACTTGAATCTGTTCGCGGTGAACTAGCTACAGCAACTACGGATTTAGAAGCTGAGAAACAACTATCTGCAACTAAAGACCAGGCTATCGAGGAACTTACTCGCACGAACGAGGAGCTGACGGAGAAGGCTGAACTGGGAAACACATATCGGCAAGACTTGACTAATCAAGCACTTGAGCTAGGTGTTCGCGCACAAGGCAATGCCTTTAACTCGAAGATGTACGAGAAGTTCTTGGGTACATTGTCTGTTGCTGAAATCAAGGAAGTCATTCAAGGATTTGATGCTGAAGTGAACACTCGCTTCTCAGGAGCGCGAGTTAGTGACGGAAGTACTGGTGGAGAGCAACGATTGAATAATGGTACTCCAAAGTCTCGTGAAGATTTCGAGAATGAGACAGAGTTTCGAAACTTCGTAGCCGATGAAGCTACCAAGTACTCAAAGGAACAAGGTGTTTCGATCACAGAAGCAACTAAGTTCATGTTTAAGAAATATTCTAAACAAGATGGGAGTGCTGAGTAATGGCAGGTCAATTCACGAGACATCAAAAGTCTTACCGCATTGATGCGAATAACGTCAACCCTGACACAGGGAAGAACGAGATTCCTCTGTACCGCATTGTCGAGCACAGCGGCGAAGACTTGACGAAGCTTGCAGGTGCCAACACTATCCCGTTGGGTGTCGCTGACAATGACGAACGAGTGGATGACCCGTTGCGTGATGGTGGTTCTCAAGCAGGACGCCAAATTGCAATCAAACTGGAAGGTATCGCAAGTATCAAATTGGCGGGTACCGTAGCGGTTACTGATCGCATCTACACGGTTGCAGGTGGTAAGGGTGATTCCGTGGACAACGCTCCTGCGGGCACTTACAACGTCTTAGGCTTCGCTGAAAAGGGCGGGGTTGCAGGTGATGTAATCCCTGTACGGATGTCGTACCACTTGTTCACAAAGTAATAACTGGGCTTCGGAGACGGAGCCTTCTTATCCTAATATTAACTAAGGAGTGACATAGATGCCAACAGTTCAGAAGGTGCATATCGACAAACCCTTGTCGAACATCTCCATCGGCTACAAGAACGAAGCGTATATCGCTGACCAAATCTTCAAACCGTTGGAAGTAAAGAAGCAGTCTGACCGTTACTACGTATACGGTATGGAGAAGTTCCGTACTCATAACGACCTTCGTGCCCCTGGTACAGAAGCGAATGAGATCAACTGGACGCTTTCCAATGATACGTACTTCACCGAAGGACATGCCCTCCGTCACGCTATTGCTGACGAAGAAAAGGCAAACGCAGATGAGGAGTTCGACCTCGAAACCGAGGGTACAGAGCTTGTTACCGAAGGTATCCTCTTGAATAAAGAGGTTGACGCGGCTAACCAAGTAATGAACGCGAACAACTATCACAATGATCTGCGGCTGACTCTCGGTACGGCAGGTACGTACAAGTGGAGTGACTACGAGAACTCCGACCCAATCCTGGACGTTCACAAGGCAAAGGAAGCACTTCACCAGAAATCGGGTATTCGTCCTAACACGATGATTATGTCCGAGCAAGTCATGAACGTGCTGAAACTTCACCCTAAGATCAAGGAAGTCATCAAGTATGTTGAGCGTGGAATCATCTCCACTGAACTGCTAAAAGCAGTGTTTGGCGTTGATAACTTCTTGGTCGGTTCAGCGCTAGTGTCTGACGCGACCAACGCAGGGTCTTACCAGCCTGGACAGCGTGAAGACCTGAACTACATTTGGGGAACCTCGGTAGTTCTTGCATACATTGCTCCACGTCCAGGCAGGAAGCAAGTGTCGCTTGGATACAGCTTCATGTGGAACAAAGACGGTAACGGTGCTGTCCAAGTGCGTAAGTGGTACGAGGTTGGTCGTAAGGCTACCATCGTAGAAGCTGAGCGTTGGTACAACCAAAAGATGATCTCGGATGTTGCGGGCTTCATCTTCGCAGATGCGGTAATTCCGTTCAGCGGCTAATCCGCGTCACAATAGGTCGCTACTGTAAGGCTATCGCCTAGCGGTAGCGACCTTTCTTATTCTAAACCAATTGAGGAGGGCTAACCCCTATGAAGAAGGCTGACGTAATCAAGGCACTCAAAGACCTCGGTGTACCTGCTGAGCAGATCGAGGAAATGGAATACAACGAGCTGAAAGCATTGCTCAAGGAGAAGGAGGAGGTTCAGGATGGACAAGCAGATGCAGGAACTCAAGGTGAAGAAGGGGGAACTGGCAAAGCAGTTGTCGAGAAAGAACAGCTTAAAGCCTCAAGCAATGATGGTACAGACAAAGCTAACAACGCTGAACCGCTAGTTGCTTTCGACTATCATCTACGACTGTACGAGAACAAGATCATCAGCGTACATCCGCAAGCTAAGCGGGTGGTCATCACAAACTTGGGTGAGGGAGACCTTTACTCGGATGTGGACGCGATTAGCTTCGACCCTGCTGACCGATTGGAGCCAGGAGCTTCTAAAGAGTTTAAGGGAGCCAACAAGGTGTTCGTTCGATCTGCAAGCCGACCAACGGTACGTATCGAGCAGTTTACTAACTAAGGAGGAGGGGCACCATGCTAATTCTAAGCGAAGGTTATGAGACATCTGTCAGGTCTAAGTTGGGGGCTAAGGAGTCTGAGCTTCCTAACCAGGAGATCAACCAACCTCTAATAACTGACCTCGCTGAAGCTGTGATTACCAAACGGGTGCCCAAGTACTCCGAAATCACTGATGCTGTCGATCTCCTACTTATTAAAAATGCTGTGGTCTGTTATATCTGCTACTTGGTTTGCCCGAGCATGTCACGGCGGGTGAACCAAGAGGTATCGACCATTGATGTGAAGTGGAAGAAGGACAAAGTGGACTGGGATGAAAGGGCACAGCAGTTCTTGGCTGATTGTGAGAACTCCTTAGGTCAGATCAGTACGGTAGAGGTGGACAACGGAAACGGTGATGCCGCATTGCTGACGGTCATCAAGTCCAACCGTAACTGGGATTCGGGAGCGTGATTAAGTGAAGGACATCAAACGACAAATCATTCTTGATGAGGGCACTCCCGTAGAGGTTATCGACTCCACGGGATCTGTTGTTGAATCTACAACTGCGCTCGTAGGTAAGGCAAACAAGGTTTCCTACGCTGAAATCTCCCTGGAAGCCCACAGGCAAGGGCAGTTCATTCCCGAGGTAGCTGTGGGGAACGGGAACCTAATCCGAAGCGTTATAACGGACACTCACTACCTCGTACTTGCTTCAATGGATGAGATCGTCCAGGCAGAGAAGATCGCCACCATCTGTCGGATGCTTGAGTGCAATAGCGGTATGACCCTTGAGCGAATTGAGGAGACCGCTGATGATAACGGGAACATCAAGAAGACTCCCGTTAAGGTGGCAGACAACCTAAAAGTCTATGTCGAGTCGGGGCGGGCGACTATCGAGCAGAAGAAGCCAGGACTACAGCCTGAAGTGGAGTTCCGCGTATACGCTCCGCTGATTGATGTAAGGCTCCTCGACAAGATCACATTGGACATCAACGGTAAGCAGGTACCTTTCAAGGTAGATGCCGTGGACTATGTTAGTTTTGCAGGTGTTGTCATTGCTGATGTTTGCACTGAGACAAGGAAGTGATGCGAATGGCGCGAGGAGGACGAGGAAGACCGTCACAAAAGAATAATATTATCTACTTCCAAGAGCAAGAGTTTTTGATTGCACTAAAGAGTGCTCTGAAGGAATCGACCATGACTATCAGGCAGAACATCCTTGCTACTGCTCTTGCAAATGCAAGGAAACTCGACATGAGGGAAAAGAAGACAGTTCGTATAGAAGGACAGCCTATCACGAGTGACCGTGACCGAAGAAACGATTTGATAAAGTCCATTGTGGCTCTACAGACTGAGTGGTTGTCAAGCTCTGTCGGTGGTAAAGCCAATACACTCTTGAGGATGGGTGTAGGGGCAATGGAGCAGGACGCATCGTTTAAGAAGTCGTATGTGGGTCTCTACTACGAGTACGGTATTGGGGGAAAGCAAGACCCTTCAGGTTACTGGATTGAAGTTATGGCTGACCCTAACCCTTGGCGTAGTCCAGGGCAGTATTCTGTAACAAGGTCTAAATTCAAACCTGAAGGGAGGAAAGGACGTTGGCGAGACCTCGGTGGGAACATACGTATCACTAAATCACCAAGGGGTGGTGAGAGGAATCCAGTATTAAAGAGGATTGGGCAAGACTTTAGCGCACAGTTTTGGTTTCGGAGTGCCTTTAAACAGTTCTCGACCAAGAAGTTTGTCCTAGACCAGTACAAGGCGGCAATCAATAAGGTAGACCCGAGAAAGTATATCGTTTCCAAAAAGACATTTACTCTCGGAAAAGACTAGAGGTGGAAAACTAAATGGCAGTAGTTGATTTGTATAACGGTATCTACAAGGTGTTAGCGAATGACACTGACGTTCTAAACTACTTAGGAGTAGGGGGTAGTACTAATAATCTCACGAAGGCAAGACGCATTCAGAAGCGTTCTAAGCCTACTAACTTGGTTGAGGATAACGTCCCACTCGTGGCTTTCTATACACCTAACGGAGGTCGCAATCCTGATAATCACTATGTGTACGTTTGCCCATTTGTCTTCGACATCTACACCAATGATGATGTGGATGCCGCACAGCGATTAGCAAATCGAATCATTAAGTTGTTTGATGGTGAGCTACACCCAATGCAAGGAATCGAGAGTTTCGAGTCTTATTTCGTTCAAGGATTCGAAACCGATGTGGATGTCACAAATATGTATTGCTTCACGGTAGTCATCGAGTTCTCGGTGACTCTTGAGGAGTAACTTTTACTAACTAAAAGGAGTGAACGAGATGGCAAAGAAAATGATTATCAAGGGCGTAGGTACATTCATGGCTAAACGCCTCCCTACTGACCCGTTGGGTGCTGTAGAGGTAATTACTCTTGGTACACTTCAAGACTTGAAAATCGACCTTAACGTAGAGCTTGAGGACATCTTCGGCGGTGACGGTCTGTTCGCAATTGACGTATTGGTTAAATCCAAGTCCATTGAAGTATCCGCAACGGACGCGAAGTTCGATCTGGATGCGATTCAGTTGATGATGGGTTCCACTGTTCAGGATCAAGTTAACTCCTTCGTGTGGGTGCTAAATGAACAGGATTCGGCTTCTGCTAGTACCGTCAACAAAGGGTATGCAGAGGTAACTCCTAACTTCGCGGATACTATCTACGGAGCTGACGGTGAGATGGCTGTTCGCTTGAAGGATGTTAACAAGTTGCTGAAGAAGAAAGCGTCCCTGGGTACTACACCTGACCTTGCGACTGATGAGTTCTACTTCGATGATACTAATGGAGTTGTTGTCTTGAACGCGGCTCACGTAGGTAAAGATGTCGTGATGAACTACAAGCGCGAAGAAGTCGTTGACATGGTAGACCTGCTTGTTGACGAAGTACCGTTCCCAATCACGGTTATCCACCACGGTACATTCCAACAAAAAGATGGTACGTTCGCGGGTGTAGAAACCGAGCTGTATATGTGCCGTGCAAAGGGTACGTTCAGTATCAACGCTCAACGTGCTTCCGCTTCTGCGTCTGCTATCTCACTGCAAATCCTAGACCCTGAACGGGCTGACGGTAAACTGGGTAGCATCAAACGCTTTAGCGCGACTTCTAGGGTCTAATCTATAGCTGAATAATCCTGGCAAGGTATCGAACGGAATCTGTGTCTTCCCCTGCACAGACCCTTGCCTTGCCAGGTTTTTTATTTTCAGGGGATATAAACTCAGGGGAGGATTACATAATGGAAACAGAAAAGGAACGTGCAGAGCGTGAGTTGGCTGAGAAGATGAATGCTGAAGCCGCTGAACGATTTAAGAATGACCCAAACAACAAGAAGGTAACTCAGGAGGAAGCAGATGCCGCTGAGAGGGCTTTCTTCGAGGATGATGAGGTTATTACTCTCCGAGATAAACGAAAATACCGTATCCCTCCGTGTAACCTGAAGGATGCCCGCCGATTGATGAAGCTCCTGAAGACGGTGAACGTAGATGCTATCATCCTAAACTTCATCCCAACGGACGATGCAGAGAACGATGAGAAGCGGCAAAACGACTTGTTCGACATCCTAGCCATGGCGTTCAAGAACTACCATCATATTGTTACTAAGGGAGAGAACGGGGAGTATATTGTGAACCGAGACTACCTGGACGAGTACCTTGATCTTAATACCGCACGTTCGGTGATCGACATCCTTATCGGTTTGAACGGTCTAAAAAAGTAGAACGCGCCGAGGGGGAGCCAATGGAGGGCACCGAAATCCGTGACGTGGAGACACAGGAGCCACTGCACTGGGGAGAGATTTTCTTCACCCTCCATAAGCATTGTGGACTGAACAAGTGGGAGATATGGGAGTACACACTCCCTCAGGTTGCGGAGCTGTGTAAGTCAGCCGATAAGTACATTCAGTTCGAGGTTGAGCTTATGACAGCACCTCTCCGTATGTTCGGTGGCGGTGGGGGAGAAGAAGCAGAAGCAGTAGGTGCTGACGGAACTATCAGACGTAAGAGAACCTTCGATGATGAAGACTATATTGAGATTAGCGAAGATGACATCGGTCTCTTAGCACAAGCTCTTGGAGGGTAAGTGAGTTCTATCCCGTTCTGCCTAAACTAAGGTAGGACGGGATTTTTTTATGAGGACGGTGATTATTTTGGGTGAGACTCAAGGACAAAAACACTCTTTAACAACCGAGATTCTTATGGACTTCGGTCAGTCCGTATCTGAGACTGGAAAGTTCGCGGGTGAGGTTACTAAACTGGGGGCTTCATTCAATGTCCTCTCGGACGCTGTTCATAAAGTAGCTAACGATTCTGAGCGTATGAACCTTGCTATTGGCGACAAGATTGCTAGAGCTGTTGCTGAAATCAAAGATGGTTCTAACATAAAGCTCAATGCAAATTCGATTAAGAGTGCGGTAGAGTCTGCTATTGCATCTAAGCTTATACACGGTAAGGTCAATATCGAAGGAGACCTGTCACCGCTTAGCGTAAACCTTACGCAAAAGAAGTGGAGTAGTATGACTTCTGAGGTAAGAGCTAAAATGAAAGAAGCCATTGAAGCGTCTTCGATTAAGGTAGGAAATGTTAAACCTTTCGTCTTCTCGGAGTACGGATTCCGTGAGCTTCAAGAGAGATTCAATAAGGAGCTTCAGAGCGCAATCTCTACACGTATGTCCTTCGCTTGGGGTAGTGTAACTAAGGAGATGAAGGACGGTACGATGGCTAGGGTTCCTAAGCCTATGAAGTTTGAGGTGAAGGAAGAAGACCTGAAGCATCTTATGAACACTGTATCCAATGAGTTCATGAAGCATATTAGTGACCCTAAGAACATTGTAGTCGGAAACATTCAGCCAGTACAGTTCGACTCTGCTCGTTTGAACATGGCTGTAGGACGTATCAAGGAAGCTATTGGTGACATTGACAAGCATTTGCTGAATGTTAACCTGGACGAACTGAAGAAGCTCCCTAACCTTGACAAGAGCATGATGAACTTCCGTACTGCGATGGAGACCACTGTAGCACAGATCACTCAACTTGACGCTGAGTTGAAAGGTCTTCGCCTTAACGGTCAGGAGAAGGAATTGGCATCCGTGCTTAGCAAAATTCAAGGTCTTAGAACGACAATCGTGGATAAAGTTGGTTTACTTATCACAAGTGTGGGCGAGGAGATCAAGAAAGTCCCACTAGGTACTAAAGAGTACGCGAACTACAAGGCTACTCTTGACAATGTTGGTCATATAGTAGACAGGCACATCCAAGCTGAGATCAATGGTATGGTTACGGGTTTGGCGGCTCGACTTGGAATTGACCCTGCAACAGGAGCATCCACAAAGGGCGCAGGTGAGAACAATAAGTGGATTGCCAGTATCAAGGGGGTGCAAGAGCTTCTTATTACTTCTGCTGAAAGTGCGGTTAAGAACCTTGCACATGCTGACTTAGGAATCGACTTCAACCTGATTATCAACCACTTCCGTGAATGGTCTTCTCAGATGAGAGCTAAGATGCTTCTTGACTCCCAACATTCCTTAGAGAAACTGACAGCACAGCTAACTGCAAGCAACAAGGAGGTTCTTGACTCTTTTTCTCAAGCCATTACTAGGGTTGCTAAGTTCCAATTTGAACCGACTGCTGTAGGTAACGTGATGGTAAACCTTCCAGTAGATCAGCTACGTCCTCGTGTTCTTGCTGAGATAGAGAAAGTAGTAAAAGAGATGGTTCAGGGATTCAAGGCAGTCCCTCACGGGGCGGCAGGAACAGTAGATACTGTTACCTTGCCTGAGAGTACTACTTCCTCTATCAATACTGCGTTAAAAGGTATTCTGATGGCTCAATCCGAGCAGTTGTTGGCTCAGCTTCGTGCGGGAGAAGGTGTAAAACCATCTGCTTCTGATCTTGCTCAACTTGATGCAGTAATGGCACAGGAGTCCAAAGAGCTGATTAAGTTGATCGTTGACCAAGCATCCAAGAATGCTCGAACCCTTGCTGAAGGAATCAGTGCAAACGGGTTCCAATCCTTTACGAAGGACGACCAAGCACGAATTAAAAAAGAGATGGAGATGACACTTCAGAAGACCGTTACTGAGTTTACGAAGGCAGTAGATTCTGCTTTTGGGGCTTTCACTATGACTGTCGCTACAGCTCAGTCCATGCACAGTAAGTTGAGTGAGGAACTGAACCGTAAGATTGCTACGAGCAATATCACGTTCCTCGATGCTAAGGAGCCTTTGGTTCTTACGGGAGCTGTCACAACCATTCAGAAGAAACTACATGAAGCTGTATTGTCCAATATCGCGGCATGGAAGCCTGACTCTATTCCCTTACATATCGCTACTGATGCTCCTGCTACAGCTATGCGTAATGCCATTCAATCCATGCTGAACATGGCTTCGAGCAAGGTTGTTGAAGGTGTGGGAGGTATTGCTGATGGTGCTAATGCGATCTTTCTGAACCCTAAGAAACTCCATAAAGATGTTAGACGTGCACTGGCTACAGCGGAAGGGTTTGATAAAGTAGCTGACTGGGAGAAGGCTTTCAAGGCGGGTGTGTCTCTTGAGAAGGCTACTGGTCAGATCATGGAAGAAGGGGTACGTACTGTACTTAACAAGTTCCATAACGCAATTGCGAAGAATACTTCCTCAGCAATTTCTGCATACAGCGAAGCTTTGGGGAAAGTAGACGTTCAACCTGATCTTACTAGCGTTCATGTCCTTGTAAGACGTGTTGGGGAGATGATGGACAATGTTCAGTTCCGTATGGTCGAGGTACTTACCAAGAACTTGGAATCCTTCTACAAAGGTGCTATAGACGGAATTAAGAATTTGCCACACATCACATCGAGTATTGGGTACCGTCCACCTGCGGGAGGTTCTTTGGAATTGACCTCTCAGCCATTCCCATTTGGAGAGCCGAGAGCGAACCTTCCTGTAGACACACGTTACCCTACAGCAGACAAGCCACCTAAAGGGTACTCAGAGTTCGACATGATGAATCGTTGGGAAAGGGAAGCACGAATTAGGGTTCTTAACACCAAGAACAGATTCGAGAAAAGCAACCTTTCCGAAGATCAAAGAAGTCGTTTGCATGACTTTCTTGACAACGACTACATGGTGCGGGTGCAGGAAGCTGTAAGTAGATTCCAGCAAGGTCATAGAGTAGGGGATATGTCTCCTTATCAAACCTTGCGTGAATCCATCCTTGATGCGTCTTTGTCACTGAGATACATGGTTGAGCAGTTCAGGAAGATTAACTTGGGTGCAACGACTCAATCCAATGTAGCGGAGATGAAGAACAAGCTGACTGAGTACCGAGGCAGTTCTGCTATCAAGATGGAGTCTCTAAGAACCAAATTTATCGGAAAGCTCAATTCTGAGCAAATGGGGGACTTGGAAGATCATCTTAGTAGCTTAAAACGTAGGGTAGACTCTCTTGCCAATGCTGACATTATTAACGAGGAAGACATCACAAAAGCTCAGAAGGCTATGAGACAGCTCAACCGCGAGATTGACTTGGTTGCAAAGGGATATGACCGAATCCTGAAGGTAAGTGGTATTGAGCGTGAAATCGACAAGCTTAGCGAGAAGATGAACCGTTTGATGGCGGGAAGTCTGTTGCCAGTTAATAAGATGGCTCGACTTGGTGACCTCATTAACGATTCATACGCTGATCATTCGAAGTTCAAAGACGCGAAAGAGTACTACGCTGACCTTGTTCGGGAAAGCAGACAGCTTAATGCTAATCAACGCCATGAGAAGTCCCTTCAAGTATCGAAGAACGCTCTTAACAGAGACCTCGAAACGCTTAGAATGGACAGCCTCGTTGACGAAGGGCAGTTGAGCCGCTTAGCTGAACTCATTGATCGGGCTATTGACCCTCAGGACATTGCTGAAGCCCGTGCTTTCAAATCTGAGCTTATGGCGATCAACCGTGAGCTAAAGAAGCAAGAGGAGATCAGACGTAAGCGCGGCGAGAAGATTGCAGAGTCTCCGATGTTGAAGGGTGATAAGGTAGTATTTACTGAGCAGTTGAACTCTGTTCTGAAGACTGTAGATGCCCTCAAAGGGTATGAAATTACTCAGATGAATGTTAATAATGCTACCAATACCTGGACGGTTAAACTAAGGGATGCTGAGGGTAATCTCAGAACTCTTACTGGTTCAATCGACAAAGCTACTGGTGAGCTGTTCAAGCACAGTGAAGCATTGCAGATGGTTACTCAGAACGCCATGAGAGCTTCCAGTTCCATCGGTTCAACAATCGGTAGGACGGGTGATATCCTCGGAAACTACGTGAGCAATCCTGTCCAGGATAAACGTCAGAATGGCGGCGGGATTAGGGGTGGATTTGGTACATCAGTAGTCAATACCATGCGGTACATCACAGCGGGTGCGCTTATGGGGTACCCTACAATGCTTCTGCACGAATCCTTCCAGTCTGCTAAGGAGTTTGACTATCAGCTTGCGAAGGCTAGGCAGAATTTCGAGGTTAAGTACCTGGAACCAGTTGGAGGTAACTACGAAATTACTGATTCCAACGGGGAGAAGGTTACAGCTCCACGAGTTCTTCCTAACATGTCCCGTCTTGGTGAGGTGTTAGTCGATGGGGCTATGAAAGAGTTGGAAGATCGCAACGGTGGTAAGCTGACAAAACAGAAGAGAGATGATGAAGTTGCTCTCGCTACAACCGAAGTAAAGGAGTACATGAAAACAGGGGTTGTAAAAGACCTTCAGATGATTGCCCTCCTAAACGGTCTTGATCAACAGGAGGTGGGTCTTGCTTACCACATCGCTTCCCGTAGGTACGATAACCCTTACGAAGCTACTGCTTTTGCAAGGGAAGTCGCTAAGGTACGTTCGATTGAGGAAGTTGACGTTGAGAAAACGGCTACGGGCTTTGAAGCCATCTCCTCGCAGTGGGGTATTAACGGTTATACTCTCCAAAAAGTCTCTAACATGATGATTATGGCGGCTAACATATCTCAAGCGAAGATCGAAGACCTTATTGCTACTCAACAAAAGGCAGGTTCCCTGTTCCGTAATGCCATGGGTAATAGGAGCAAAGAAGACGCATTGGCACACTCCATTGCCTTCTCGTCCATGTTCGTTCAAGCGACTGCCCGCTCTGGTACGGAGGGTGGTACGTTCTGGAAAGCTATCATTGAAAAGCCTTATACCAAACAGGGTCGAGATGAGCTTGTGAAAATGGCATCTATGAATCCTGAGCTGTTCGGAGACCTTAATCCATACAATAAGGACGGCTCCGCTAGGGACTTTGTAGACATCTTCGGAAGTATCCTTGAAACGAGCATGAAGATGACAGATAAAGACCGTATCGAGATGTGGAAGCCGCTGTTCCCTCAATGGCACACGGGTAGTGCGGCGGCTGTATCTGCATTCACTCAAGACCTTCAACATACCATGGAGAAGGTAATGCACGTCACAAAAGACGACAAGTTTGATGCCAACAAGGATGGGGAACTAAGCATTAAGGAATCCATAAATGCTTACGTTGAGAGCATCAAGAATGCAGATGAAGATACCTCCACGTACATCCGTGCAGGAATGATGGATACATGGAAGTTCCGTCAAAGCCAAGTCAAAACAGCATGGCAAATCTCCACATATGACGCTTGGGAGGAACTAAAAGGGGAGTTCTCTAACCTTGCAACTTACCTTACTTCTTTCTTGCGTATGATCGGTGAAAATGCGGGAGGTATTGTAGACACCATGGGTCTAATCGCTCGTATTATGGCGGGCGTAGGGGTTAAGATCGCATGGGGCAAGTTCAGTGATGCGGTGGACAATGCAGATAAGAAGAAACACGCGAAGAAAATTGAGAGCTACGGTAATGCCATTAATGAGAACGCTCGAATGGAAAATCTTAGACGCATTGGTATCCAAGAAGAGATCGCTCACCATCAGAACCGTGCGAACGCTAGAAACTCTTACAGAGCTGAGGTTAACACAAAGATCGTGGGTAAGGAGGGAGAAATTCACGGACTGAAAGCCAAACGCGACGAACACCAATCTCTCTATGAGAAGGCTATTAAGAAAGGTGATACAACAGCCGCTTCTTTCCACTCTGTAGAGCGAGACCATGCGGAAAGTACAGCCAAAGCTAAGGGTAAAGAGATTGAACAGCTTCGTAAGGAGCTTCAACAATTGGACCAGCAGGACGGAAAGACGAGACGTAGTCTTGAAGCCCTGGACGCTGAACTTGGTGACAATGGTAGGGCGATGGCTCAACTTCAAAATCGTGCTAGGGCACTGACATTGGCAATGGACGACATGGGAATCGACTCGACACAGCTGAAGAGTAACCTGAACTTCTTGAACCGTGAGTTCCAAACTGGCACCATAGATGCTTCTCGATATGATGCCGAGATCAAGAAGATCGGTAAGGAAGCAGGAATGTCGGACGGCGACATCTCGAAGTTGAAGCGAGAAGTTGATAAGCTCAACAAATCCTTCAAGGAAGGTGCCATGGATGCCACAAAATATGTCAGCAAGATGAAGGAGCTTGAACGTGCCCACCTTACAGGTTCCCTGGGTGTCCCTGGTGGCGGTGTTGCGAATGTGGGAAGTGCAGGTCACAGCGGTGTCGGTCTCATGGATATGGCTATGATGGGTCTCCTAGCCAAGGATTTGATTGGCGGCGGTAAGCGTGGTGTGTTCGGTAAGGTTAAGGACGTGTTCCAAACCAAGAGCCTGGGTTCACTGTTCAGCAAGAACACGCCTATGCGTGGAGTTAACGGCGAAATACTCCGCGACCTGGATGGCAAGGTCATCAAAGAGCGGGCTGTTAACGCTGAACGTGCCGCAAGAGCAGGGGCGGCAGGTGCAGGGGAAGCAGGGGCGGCGGCAAGAGCAGGTAAAGGTCTTCTCGGTGGAATCACCAAGGCAGGTAAGACTGTAGGGAAGTTTGGCAAGTTGCTACGACCACTGAAGGCGATTCCGTACCTCGGAACAGCACTTGCGGGGGCAGATGCACTAATGGCTCTTATTGACCCTCTTACTGCAATGGGAATGACCGACCATGAGAAGAAGGCAATCAGGTCAGAGAACAAGAAGGAGCTTGCTAAGGACTTCAAGGATTGGGAGGAGTCCTCTGGCTTAGGTGCTTGGTGGAAAGGTGCCAACCTTGCATGGGACGGTGTATTTAGTGGAATCGGAGCCGCGCTCGGTGGTAATAACTCTTCGTGGAGTGACTACTGGAAAGGGTTCAAGGCAGTAGGTGATGGTGACGGAAAGTACGTAGAGGAAACTCTCAAGAAAGAGTACAACTACGAACAGGAAGCCCTCGATGCTAAGGTAGAAGCCCAAATGGAGATTAACAAGAAGTTGGAGGAACAAAACAAGTACCATCCACTTGATACCAACAAGGATGGATTACTTGACCCTGCAACTGACGGTGCAAACCAAACGATAACATACGAAAGCCTCGATGCGCTTCTTCAGAAAATCAACGGAGAGCTTGCCAAGAGTGTAGGTAACAACGAGACTGACTACCAAGTAACACGTTCCCGACTTCTTATCAGCGGGGTTCGTGAGGACTCTAAGCAGATGCGTGACCTGATGGAAAACTACCTCAGGGAAAACATCAAGTTCTTCGACAAAGCCATCAATAAACTCCAAGAGACTTACGATATGATGGCAGATGGTGTAGAAAAGGACAAGGTTGGTGCGGAGCTGAACGATAAGAAGCAACAGAAAGCCCAATCCGAGCTTCAGTTGACAGGGGTCAAGAATAGTAAGATTGACGAACTTCAACGTAGGATGACTGACCAACTTGACCTTACTCAAATGGGGTACGACAAGAGGATGTACGAACTTCTGGCTAGTAACGGCGGGAAGGAAGACGCTCCTGAGGTTGTAAAGCTGAACAAGGAACGTATATCAGCAGTTAATGAGAAACTTGCGGGTTTCCAAGGTGAGTGGGACGTTCTTCTCAAGACTGGTGGGTTTAAACCTAACTCTGATGAGTACATGACCATTTGGAAGAATCTTCAGTCCATTGGCGTGGAACAGGCTAAGAACCTAGCTGAGATGAATAAGAAGATGAGCAAGCCACAGTCTACCTTCAACGTTCCGAGTGGTCTCAAGGTAATGGACTACTACGATTACATGACTAAGAATAATACTCACAAGAGTACTATAGTCGGTGCAGGTAACGTCACTGTGAATGTGAACATCGACAACATGACAGGCGACACCAAGGATGTTGAGAAGATGACTTCTGCGCTTGAGAATACCCTCAAGAAAAACAACAGCAACCAGTACCTTGTGAACCAGTTCGCGGGCAACGTAAAGGCGAACATGGGTAGTAACTACAAAGGAATCAAAGGAGGCTAAAGAATATGTCCCAACGTGACCCGTTTGGTTCACCCAATGATAAGTACAAGCGTAAACTGTTCGTTGACACTGGGGCGGGATTCGTGGAGGTAAAGGCTCGTATCATCGAGCCTTACTCCTCCCCATCCCCACAACCGCAGGTTAAGGAAATTAAGATAATAAATGCTCCATCACACTTCCATCAGATGGGGGTCTCATCTTATAAAGCCATCCTGAACATGTTATTTAAGGACAAGGAAGCATACCATGACTACGCTATGTTCGTAGGTTGGACTCATAAGTACTACGATGAGAAGGGGAACATATATCACGGGGTGGTTGAATCAATTAAGATTGACCCTGTGTTCTATCATCAAAGAGACCCTAACATAGATCAAAAGGGTTACAAGGTAGAACTTACAATGACCCTGATTAAGAAGGATGGGTATGATGCCAAGAGCGTCATGCAGTACCAGGATTTACAGACAACAGAAGGTAAACCTCACTGGGCGAAGGGGGCTGTGGATGAGATGGCAAACCTTGGACTTATCGTAGTCACTGAGCTTGATGGTACACCTATTCTATACTTCAGACCAGAGGATTATATCACGAGAGCTGAGTTCGTAACGTTCCTTATGAGAACAAAGAGATTACTAGAGCGAATCATCAGGGAGTAGGGCGACCTACTCCTTTTTCTGTCTATCCTAAAGTGAGGAGGTGTTTTCATTGCGAAAGTGGGTAGATGTTAACGAAGGTGACTGGTTCTACAACGACATTATGGAAGCCACTAACCTATATCTCGAAGACGGGGAACCGCTTGTAGCAGGTATTAATTACAATCAGTTCGCCGAGGGTAAGCCATTCCTTTTTGAGGAGATCAAAGCTGTCAAAGATCAGAAAGTCTTTAAACTTTCTGTCAAGATCGAGCCTACAGACGGTAATCCTTTGTATGTCTTTATTGACGGTGTTCAGACCATATACAAGATCGCAAAGACTAACACATCAGGTAAAACAGATGTTGAGTTGTTTGTGGGATGCAAGGATGGGCAGATCGTGGCTTTCTGTAGCTACGGAGCACCACTACTAGACCCTGATTGGAAACGACCGCCCAAGAGTTGGTTAGGCGATCTTCCAAGAACAGTAATTCCTAAAAACGACCTGTATTTCTACGACCCTTACAGCCGAAGCCACCAAGAGTATCTTTATGCTGGAGGGCAACCTCTAAAGAGACTAAGTATTCCAAAAGAGGTTTGGGCAAACACAATGGGTGATGTATCAAAGGTAACTGAAATTGCAACTAAAGCAATCGGGTACCGAACGGATGTTTACTGTGTAAGCCCAGGAGGTTCATTATTTCTACCATTTAACCTGAACGGGGTTACTTGCAAGTTCAATTACTGGATTGTAGAGAATGGTGCTTACAAGTTGATGAGTCAGAATGTAAAGGCGGTATCAACCAACCCTTCATATAATAACCGATTCTTTCCTAATGCGGTCATTACAAGAGGAGAAGCCTTCCATCTCATCAACAAACTAAGGAAGATTTTCTATTCTCGCTTCACTGATATAGACGCACCTACCAATGGAGTTAAGCAGACGGTAATAGCGTACCAAGGTCAGCGTGTAATCCGTATCAACGGAAACTACCCTGCGGGGGCGAAGAACCTGATAGTTAAGCTAAATGGGTCGAAGCGTGAGGTTGACAAGCACTACAAGGAGATTGATAACCACACTATCGTATTTAACTCCCCATTATTAGATGGGGATAAGGTGTATGTGGAATACGTTAAGGGTGAGAGCGAACGGTTTGAGGACATCGGAAGACCTTCAGCGTTCTACTATCAAAATAAGAATGAGAGGGTAGATCAAGCCGCTAATGTTTGGTGGAAGGTGTCCGTATCGGAGATGGAGGATGAGACCTTCTCAAATGGAGACCACCTCATCGAGGGTATACCTATTAAGAAGACCCTAAGTGGAGCGGCAGTGGTTACCAACATGGGAAGACCTGTTGGTGGAATTCAAACACCCGAAACGTGGTTCTTAGGAGACTCCGCAATGACCCGTGCGGAAGCTGTTACGTTCCTTAACAGATTTATAAAGTGGACTATCGAGAGATTTAAATAAGGGGGAGAGCAGTATGATTCCAATTTCAGAGGAGGTTTTAAAAGTCCTATCTCAACGCTTGAAACTAGGGGAGAGGTCTCTCCCTAATGTAAGGGTGGAGGTGGACAGGCTTGCCTTCATCCCAGGTCGTACTGAGGAGTTCAGGAACATTATTAACGACCCTAAACAGGTTACGCAGGTTAAGAAGGTTTGGATTACTGAGTCCACTGACGGGGTTTACGATGGGTCTACTTCTGCGAACGGGCAAGACATCTGCTTCCCAGTACAAGGTAAAACAATAGACACCATCACGATTACAGATGAGTTCGGAGCGAGCCGTGATGGCGGCAAGAGTCACAGAGGTATTGACCTATGGGACGATATGGGGAAACCAATCTTAGCGGCGTGGGAAGGTAAGGTAGTAAATATTACTCGTAATAGAACAGAAGGTGCAGGGTACTCTGTAACCATTAAACATGCGGGCGGTGTTATGACAAAATACATGCACCTTAGTGAGATCAATTGCTCCTTGGATGAAATTGTTACCCAAGGTCAGATGATTGGTAAGTTAGGGAATACGGGAAATGTTTATACTAACGGGCACAAAGTATCTGAAGCTGAACGTGCTGAGGGTAAAGGTCGTCACCTTCACTTTGAAATCTGGGATGGCGTAAACCAGGACTCCAAAACAGGTGAGGGAGGGAAGGCGGTTAATCCGAAAGCATACCTTACGGGACAGAGAAAGATGTACGGTGATACTGTGTCAACTGGAAACGTAGTGGACGAGGGTTTTGTAACAGGGTTTCCAGGAGAGGTAAAGCTAAGCGAGAACTTCGATAAGAGAAACTGGTACGAGAATGGAGTGTATAGGCTAGGATTTAACTTCCATCAAGTTGGTTCGATTCAAACAGGTTGGACTCTATTTGATTCAGGTGGAAAACTGGTATACACCTTTGGACAAAGTTCCACTACTGTTGAGTTCGAGATTGATGTCTCAAAGATGAGTATGCCTACTGAAGGACTTCTTAGTATTGGGCTAGGTACGAACTTCACGAGTTCAACGGACGGGGATTCGTTTACAGTCCTTATTGATGGCAAGGCTTTCGCAAATGTCACCGAATTCACTGGTGCCTACGACCTCTCAAAGCTAACAGAGCTGAAGAACATTGTAGTACCTGCTAATTCCAAGATCATAAAGATTAAAGTCGTTTATGGGGGGAAAATGCAGGAGTTCTATAAAGGGTTCCCTGAGCCTAAGAAGTTAGCGATTGACTACATCCGTATTCAAGAGTTGCTTCCCGCACCTCCGACAAACGATAAATCGGAAGAAGGTCTCGACCCTTCAAAAGGGTACTGGCATGAATTGGAATATAATACTTTCATTAATAACGAAATAACTCAAGTGGACTACTTACAAGTTGGTTCGTTCGTATACATGGATACCCAAGTTCTTCCGAATATCATTAATGTTGAAGTTGACAATCAGTACGAAGCAGAAGCAATGGAAGCGAGAATTTCAATCTCAAATCCAAGAGGTTATTTCTCCCCTGATTACAACCCTGCTTACTTTCCAGAGATGGTCGGAATCACCTCACCGTGGTCGTACTTCGTCAACGGTTTCCATATCGGGGTGCTTAGCGAGAACACACCAATCAGAATTTACATGGGTTACGGACTGCACCTAATGAGGGTATTCACTGGACTCATTGATAAGGTGGATATGACAGGTGAGGGTTCAATATTGGACATCTCTGCTAGAGACATGTACAAGAAAATAATCGAGAAAGTAATTAGCGAGAAGAAGGCTTACCCTGACGTAGGGCATGTAGACAATGTTCCCGACCCTGTTCCTCCATCAGGAGGTGGAGGTCGTCTGAACGAGATCATCTTAGCGGCTCAGACTCAAGCGGCGGCTTACGGAGTTCCCGATCACAAGTTTCTACTTGCTATCTGTAAGCATGAGACAGCCCTTGGTACGGCGGGCATGGGTACAGAAGCTAATGGTAGCTTCGTCTTGGGATACGGGTGTGTTAGAGATGGATACTGCCATCCTCAATATAAAGGTGTACAAGAGCAGATGAAGCGCGGAGCCGAGCGTATGTCGAAAGCATTAGCATCCCGTGGTAAGAAGGTAGCAACTAAGGCAGATGTGTTGTACTTCCATGGTGGCGGCGACATTGCTCCGATGGTTTGGTCAGGAGACCGAGATAACTGGGTTAATAGAGTTTGGACTTATTATCAGGAGATGCTAGCTAACCCAAGCAACTGGGAGAGAACTGCTTCGACTCCTTCTGCACCACCTGCCGCTAAACAACCTATGGACTTAGAGAAACCTGCATGGGTAAAGTCTACGGTCATCCTTGATCTTGTAAAACATGCAGGTATGGTCGGGTGGCGGGCAACAAGCGAAGACTTAGCCTACCCTGACTATGTAATTGACGAGACATACCTTATCGAAGTAAATCAGAAGACTGGTAGGGTTATTGTCCCTGTCCCTGGTCAAGAAGGAGAGTTTGAAGTCAAGGTTGCAAGCACTATCCTTACACCTAACGGATGGAAGAATCCTTTTGTAGAGGAATATGGAAGGACGTTTGAAAAGTATTCTACAAAGGTAGCTGAAGCCCTCTCTGAAGTCATAGGTGATCTCGCTTATAGGAGCTATTGCGACAGGTACGGAACCTACAGGTTTGAGCGAATTAACTACAATAAGCCAGTTGTTGCAGAGTTCACAGAGCATGAGAACCTAATCTCTATCAATAAATCCCTTGACTGGTCTCGGGGAAGAAGTCACGTAGCAGTCATCGACTCGGACGGAAACCACGGAAACTTCATTGATAAGGAGATTCTGCTTGAGTTGAAGGGGGAGATCAGAACGATGGTCGCTCCTGTGGCATGGGCTAAGACTATTGAAGCAAAGAAGGCTGTTGCAGAAAAGGCATTCTTCGATATGAAGCGATTGTGCCGAACTCTTCAAGTTTCCATCCCTGCTAACCCTGCTCTGGAATTGTTGGACAACGTGCTCATCTCGGATAAAACCACCACAACACGTTCCGTCTACACTATTAAGGGAATCAGAACTAGCTTCTCTATTGATAGTGGAATGATTCAAGTTATTGACCTCATGTGGTCTCAGAAAGGAGCAATAGTCTAATGGCGGGTATAGTTAATGATAACATAGTCTTTCCTGTCCTTGACCTCATCCATAGGGAAATTCGTAAGTATACCAACATCAACAATATGGAAGGCGACCCTCTTGAAGGGGTGCCTTCCGTTACTTTATTTAGGGAACACCCGATGGATGTTGACCGAGTAACGGGAGCTGACATGCTCTACGAATCTGCGTGGAAGATTTCAGTTTGGATGAAGTTTGGCTCGGAGGATGGTTTAGGATTTCCAGCGGGCGTTGGATACTCCCACCCTGATTATTCTTATTATAAGCACTTCCGCTTGACGCAAGTCACACAGCGGGCTTTTAATCCAAATGGCGAGTCGGTAGTCACTTACCACATCAGTCTAAACTATGATGATGAAGGACGCTTAACTGGGACAAGTGTGAATCGTATATAGAAATTAGGGGGTGGTTAGGTGGCATTTAATATTGTATATGTCGCGGGCGGAGTTATCGACAAAGTGCGCGAGTTGCCATATCCACACTTCAGCAAGAAAACTATCCCTTTCATTAGGGGTCAGATGTTGGACATACCTGCCGCTAAGACCACTAAATCTGACACATTTAGCCTTCCATACGATACAGAGTTCTTGTCTATCGCTTTCGCGGCAAGTCAGTACTGTGTAGGGGATTACTGGGAATTAACTATTGGAAAAGAAAAGGTGTGTCAGACTATTTTTACTAAAGAGCTTCCTGAGTCAGTCTCGATGGGTAACAGCTTTGGTATCGTTTACCCTATTGAGGCGGGAACTCCAATCAAATTTGACTTCGTAAACACGAGTGGTCAGGCAAAGTCGGTATGGTACAACATTAAATTCTTGAGATAAGGAGGGTGACAGGGTGGTATTACAGAAACCTCTAAACAATGTAGGTGCCTTTATTGATGGGGAAACTGAAGCACAGAACCTCATCTTTAGCTTGGCTGACGAGATTGTAGGGGCTAAAGTCCCTAGAATCGAGGGAGGCACTGATGCTAATAGGTGGGAGGGAGTTTACCAGTCTGAAGGGTCAAAGTGGGTTACTTATAAGAAGGATTACCACAAGGACATACAAGGTATGTATAAACATACTGATGGTAACCTCTATGAGGTGTACAAGATCCCAGACTGGACTGAAGCAAAGAACAGTAAGGGAGATTTTGCTGTTGATAAGGAAGGTAACCTTTGGGAAGTAAGGCAGTCTTACTGGGATGAAGCAGTCGAAGATAGGTCTGAGCCTAATTCATCGGATATTGGAAGACATTGTGGGAACTATCAGACAGGAAGGAAGATTCAGGTAGTGCAGTTCTCCTACATAGACAGTCTGACAAACGAGACCAAGTATGTAGACGTGCCAGGGTGCTTAGTTACTGTTGTTCCAGACGTTTCCGTTCCTGAGGGATACCGAGCCTATTTAGTTCGTCAGGTTATCAAGAAGTTGGACGGGACAACAGTGCCTACGTCTGAGTGGAATCAATTTGAGATTGTCACGGAGATGCCGACTGACTGGGCATACGCTATTAAGTTAGCGCCTAGAGGTAAGTTCCAGTACAACTTCAGTAGACCAGTTCAAAAATATGATAATTCTCCTGGTTGGAATTGGGGAGCTTTTGTTGACAGCTTCTACGAACCTACCAAGCAGTTATACAAGTTTAATGAGCGATTCTATGTAGCAGACCCGTTGCATCATGTACCCGCGCGAGCAGTTATTAAAGGTACTCCAACCGTTCCGACTGGAATCCCTGTTCGAGATTATTTCGTAATGTTTGAGCAACCCGATGACTGGAACTACATCAACGTATACTACGGAGAAGGTTTTGAGGGAAAGTTGGCTCAAGGCGAAGGGGCAAAGACCTATGATGGCATTTGTGACCCTGACACCATCAAGATTGGGGTGGCACCAAAAGTTATCGACCAGTTAAAGGCTCACCATATGTACCTGACATGGAATGACCCAGAAGCTGTTCAACCGTTCACTCCGCCATCTATTAAATGGAGACTTGACTATGACGGTAAAACGGAGATCGTAAGCCCTGCGGCTCACTTCTTCCATGGTAGGGATTCAACAACATCATGGTTGCCTAACAAGAAGAGAAGACCTGACTACTTGGTGGCGTATACAATGTCCGTGAATAATGATCGAGTGGTCTTAGTTCTTGAAGGAGACCCTTCGCCAAACATTCACGGGTACTACCGTAGCTTCGGGTACATTGGTAAGATCGTTTCATTCAACGAGTACGACCATGCAGGTAACTTCGGTGTTACAGTGGGTATGGGCGACTTGTTAACAGACATGACAGGTTTCACAAAGGAAGACGTACTTACTGACCTCAATCCTGAGCTGTACGCGAAGTATGGAGAGTATACTTCAAATGGGATGGATTCGATGTCGATGTTGAGGACGCGAAGTAACGTATTATTCCAACGATACTATCCTGCATTCATTACGCATCTCCCTAATTATCCATCGGTAGGTACACTTCCACCAGGTCTGTCTAAACTAATTGTTGACAAGGACGGTTTTCAAAAGTCGGTGTGGACGGACAAGTACCATGCAAGTCCGATCTACTTAGTCCATCAAGCTGAGGGTTATCGTGGCTACATGGACGGAGTTGTTGCAATCCACGACCATAACTTAATTAACCGTGACGAGCTTATCGTTGACACTGAGATTCATAAAGACAATGAAAATCCTGCGTTAGGTACCTGGACTGAAGTGTACAAGTTCTTCAGTATCAAGAGTCCATTGAACCTGTTCAAGCACTCACCATCACCTGACGTAATTACAATTGCGTTCTTGAAAGAGATAAAATAAGGGGGACTTCAACTCGATGGCAAACTTCAAATACGTTGAGACAATTACCACTTCCCAGGACGTACTGACACATATTAGAAACGAGGTTACTGGGTTTGATAGTTATCCGTTCGAGACTACAGCAAAGGAAGCTCAAGTGCAAAACCTGTGGGAAGTGTTCTATGAGGAGAAAGACGAAAATGACCGTGTAAAAGAACTTATTCTTCAAGGGGTAATTACGATTGGTACACAAGCCGCTCCGATTACCAAGAAGTTCTATGTAAGCTTCATCAACCATGCACTTGTTCCGCGTGTAACGTCACCTTCATCTAAACCTGCTTACGATGAACATAGTACCTTGACAGTTCAGTTGCTTGAAGGGCTGGAAGGTAAGGAGCCTGTAGAGCTTCCATTGACCACACGACCTACATTTAAGCTAACAGGTCACCCAGTACTATACCAATGGTCGGTTGAGGATTACACTCCTACTGACCGCAACAAAGAGAAGCCAGTGTATATGTACATCAACGTTATGAACAACCGACTGGCTATGGTGCTTGTTGCCGACCCTGCGGTTAACTTTTTGGACTACAAGAAATCATTCCTGTATGTTGGTGCCTTGAAGCCGTTCAAATACAACCTGAATGATGTGGATGGTAACGTAATGTTGACTGCGGGAGCTGTAATCGCGGAGCCTGACATCACCAAGATTGCTACCGATAAAACGTACTATTTTGGTCAGTACACATCAGCAGGTAACAACACCTTGCAAATGCTTAAAACGAAGTCGGGTATTGAGTTCCAACGTCACTACCCATCCTTCATAACGCAGGCTCCACCTAAAGGTAAAGCGTACCTTGACCCTGTTTTGAAAGACACTGGTCTGGAACTAGAACCACAAGGTTTCCAAGCATCCAAATGGACTTCTAAATACCACTTGTCACCAATCTACGTTGTCCATCCTTACGAGGGTTACCGTGGTCAGTTTGATAACTGTATTGCGGTTGCTAAGCACAACATTCTACATCTGGATGAGCTTATCATTGACGTAGAGGGAAAGGCTTGGAGCCAAGAAGTGTACCGATACTTCGATACGGATACAGAGCAAACCTTCATGAACCTTTCTGCTAACCAACGAATGGGTGTAGCAATTCTGAAGGAAGTCCGTTACCCAGTTGCTTAGTTAAACTGTATGATAGCTGAATCGTATAGATTCAGTGAGGGAACTTTCTGAGACTCCTCTCAGGAGTTCCCTTTTTTAATACAAGGGGGCGGTGACGTGAACCGAGTAGTAAACCAGTATGATTTTACTGTAATAGATTACACGACCACTCAGCACGGTTACCTATTCACCGTTGGGACTACAGGTAGCAGGAGCGAAGAATATCGGTTTATTTACATTCCTTACAGTCGCTATCCTAGTGTCCTTATGCTTGATTTCCATATTGCTCGATCTATCTCCCAGGGTATGAACCACGATCTTGTCGAAGCCATTCGTAAGGACACGGAATCCGAGGAAGGGTTCATCCTGCTAGGTGATGGGAAGCAGTCAAAAACGGGGGTAATGCACGAGAAATCAGAAGGTTCTACTTTCAATAATATAGGTAAGATAATGGAGTTTTCGTTTGAAGCCGAGAGAACGGCACTGATTGAAGCTCTTGAATTAAATGAGCAACCTAAAGCCCATAGACCCAACTTCCTGAAGGACGCATCACTTGATGCTGACATGGGAGAAAGTTGGCGGGTGGACAACGACAAGGAACTGAAGATCGTTCGTAATCTAGGACTTACCCGCAGGTTAGTTCAGAATCTCGGAAAAATTGACCCTAGTAAGATCAGCTTCAGAGAAAATGAGTTCGGAATGGTCGCTGACTACGCAGATAGTGCTGAGATAGATGATAGTGAATACGAATTGGTGATTAGTCAACTCGTGGACTCGGTAAGGGACAATCAACCCGACTTGGACTTGGCAGGGGTTTACGCCGAGGTTGAGCGCCTTGTTGGTCATTCCTCTGAAAACGCCCCACTATTAGAAGCTGTTGTGAACTACCTGAGGGACACCGAAAGAAGCGAGACCATCAAGGCTGAACGTGTCACACGGCATGATGTTGAGCTACTGTACCAAGACCTTCTAGGTATCCGTGTCAGCGATAAACACGCGACAGTCCAAAAAGCAACTATTACAGGGATCATAGTCACTGACAACCATGGCATTGTCGAACATTCATTTTCTATAGGTACGCGGATAGATAATGGCGCAAGATTGGAAGTCTTAAAGAAGTTGAGTGTGGCGGCAAGGAAAGATACCTTTGGTGGATCAGCGACAGGGGATGTCGTTCAAGCGTTAAGAGATTTCGAGGAGAAGATGCTCATTTCTGATGGAGAGTTAGCCCGCCGTGTTATCGCCCATGAGCTTACAACCCATCATAATGTCCTAGCAAAGCTGAAGGAAAGGAGATACCCAGCGCTTCTGATTAAAGAAATGCGGGCGGTTCGGGAGAACACCAAAGATCAAATCCATAGGCACAATAAGCTTGTCGGCGGTGTTCGTGTAGAGCACCGTTACGAGTCTATACTCCGTCCCAGTGATATTTTATGGCACCCTATTCATGCCCATAGAATTATTGACAAGAACCCTACTGTAACAGAGTCGGGAATCATTCTTGCCCACAGAGATATTGATACTCTAGTGCATGTAGAGCGAACATTGCCATGGGCGGTGCGGGACATTACTGAGCAGATGCAACTGATTGATACTCTTACACCTGCACAGCGAATCTTCGTTGAGAGTATGTACGTTGAGCGGGATAGACCAACCGCTCATCGAATAGCGGTGGTACGAGGGGTAGTTGATAGAGAGGAAGCTCAGCAAGCGTACCGAGATAGCACTGAATATGGATTTGTTTTCAGAGACTTGCAGGAGTCCAGAAGGGTCAGTAAGTTTGCGGGATGTGTAAGTCAGGAGAAACCACTGGCTAAGAGAGTGCTTACCGAAGCCATAGACGTACTCAGTAAGTATGCTCTTGGGGAGCGTGTAAGTAAGGTTGAAGCCTATATTGAGGAAGAGTTCTATGAGGGTAGGACAGAGCCTAGGAGTCTGCTTCTGCCTAAGGTAGATAGTGGTGCTGAAAGAACAAGTGCCTTCGACCTTGAAACAGCAGAGATGCCTTCCGCAGACAGGGAGTTTGAGCATGGCTTGTGGTTACTGGAGGATTACCTTGCTGATAAGGAAACAGTACGACCTACGATTCTGCATACTACGAACACCTATGATAAGAACCATGTTCAGAAGGACATGCACTTAGCTAATAAGCCTTTAGAGTTTGTCAGGGCACCTAAGCGAATGAATTTAGAGACTATCCTTCGATCAATTAGGGAGATCGGAAGACCTACGACAATACGTGACCCTTTACTAGATCAGTTAGAGGGCGGCGGATGGCTTGGCAATAAAGAGTACCAAGGATACCTCGATGAGGATATGATCGTGGGTGAACTGCTTCAGGATAACCCTGCTGTTATCATGGAAATGATGATCGAAGCTGTGCAAAATGCTGGGGCACCTGCATACTTGGATAATGACTTTCTTGGCGGGGTGAAGAAGCGTATTGATGCTCTGATAGATAGTGGTATCCTAACAGGCTCTAAGGACAGTACGAAATCAGGTATTATTACGCTGAACTTAGAGGGTGTAAAGGAGTCCTTGAATGGCGACTATGCCGATGACCAACTGCAAGCTTCTAAGACAACCCTAGACGGTGACATTGACGAGAGTCTTACCGTAGCTGAAAAGGGCGTAAAGGAGTCCTACCTAGTAAACGAATACTTCGAGGGAACTAAGACAAAAGAGACTTTGCACGGAGAGATTACTGAGGTCATTTACGGTGCAGATTATAGTTCACGACCAGCAATCATTCAGATTGAAGATTATCAAGGACATCTACCCACTGACAGAGGACTTTTCCCTGATGACCCTGAGTATATGGGAAGTAAGGGTGAGCGCGGCGGGATTACATCAGAAGAATACGCTATGGGTAGTAAGTACGAACGCGGCGGGTACACATCAGATGAGTATGCTATGGGTTCTAATGAAAGTCGTGAAGGGGAACTTCATATTGAGTTTGTAATGGGTAGTATACCCCGTGATCGCGATCGCACAGGAATCCTTCATGAGGAGTACAATCTAGGAACACCTAACATGCGCAATATGTATCTGAGCGAAGATTACATCTTAGGTAAGTCATTATCTCGTCAGATGCACCTTAGTGATAAGTATTCTATAGGTACGGCGAAGAACAGGGAGCTGTACATTAACGAGGATTACTCCATCGGAGCATTAAAACCACAACAAAGTATTATTGACATCGAGCATCCTCTTGCAATACTTCAACTTAGACAGACGTTTCTTAGGGATGAATATTCTATCGGAACAGCTCGGGATAGGGTTGGTTCTACGAGTGATGAGTACACTCTTGGATCAGCTAACCTAAGACAATTACACATCAACGATGAGTACACCATAGGTACCAGTAAAGCTCAGCAATCATTCATTGAAGATAGTATGAATGAAGCAGTCAGGGGAGATCGGCACGGAACCGTAAGTGACGACACCCTATTCGCTGTCCCTGGGCAAAGGCTGTCATTCCTAGATGCATGCGAAGTGTACGCTGATAAAAGCTCTAAGGACTCTGAAATTCAAATTGAAGTTGTAGCAGATAAATTAGTTCATCCCTCCATCATCGTCAAAGAAACAGTAGCCACTAAGTTGTCCAAAGGTGCCCACCTCCATGAGGTAGAAAACAACGAAGGGCTGTTCGGGGTGAAAGGTGCTAAGGATACGGTTACCAAGTTGTTATTGGAGGGCATCAAAGGTGAGAAGGTAGCAGAGACCATTTCCGAGTACTTGTTTGGTAATAAGCTTCCAAAAAACTCCTTTAACTTCGGAGATAAGACCATCTTCGCGGTAAAAGGGTTGAAAGAATCGGTCACGATTGAGGACACCTTAGTGGGCGATAAGAGAGTTAAAGATTCCTACCTATATGAAACCTTGTTTGCTACCAAGAACCCTAAAGACTCATGCCTTCATGAGAGCGAAGAAAGTAGTAAAGAGAAGCAAGGGGAGCTTGAGGAAAACCTTGTTGCAGATAAACCACAATATGGTTACCTTGACTCTTCGTTGCCACTTGGTGGCACCCCAGTTAAGTACGGAACTATCGAAGAGGAGAATTTATTTGCGTATAAAGGCGTTAGAGATACGTTCCTTCATAATACTCTTGCCGCGTTTAAAGGTGTCAGGGATGCAGAATTACCCTTCTCACTCGTTGTAAGCAAGGAATGCAGAGAAGCAGACATCCAGGATGAGTTGTTTGCTAGAAAGGATGTTAGGGATTCCCACCTTCATGAAACTATTGATGATGTATTAAAGCTCAGAAATGGTTCAATTGATGAAGGGATGTTATTTGGTGGCAAAGGTCTTAGGTACTTTCAGTTAATCGAGAACATATGCTCTTATAAAGGTATGAGGGGTGCTTATATCGAGGGTGATCTTACGGGTGGCACGGAAATTCGAGAAGGTCTTATGCACGAAGGGGAGTCGAATGTAGTTAAGTTAAGGAATGCAAGGCTTGACGAAGACATTATATTCGCAAGTAAATCAGATCGAAGTGCTCAACTGCATGAAATTGAAGGTAATGTTGTCAAGGAGAGGTACGGAGATGTAGAGGGGGATTTTTATGGTATCTCAATACAACGAATAGGCTACGTGGATGATGAGCTAACATACGGAAGAAAGATTCCTGATAGAGGATTCGTTGTGGGTGACGGAGAGATAATCGGTAAGAAGTTGACAGATGCAGGGTACACAAGTGATGAATACTCACTTGCTACTCATCTGAGCAGAGTTGGTTACGCTGAGAATGACTACTCGTTGGCTCATAAAGAGGATAGAGAATCTTACGTTGAAAGATCGCTTCCAGTCGGAACAGCTAATGCTAGGTTGTCAGAGATAGTAGACCCTGAATCCTTGGTAGCATCTTTTGAGGAGCGTTGTGCTCATGTAATTACGGGGTTTATCTTTGCAGAACGTCCTGAAGCACGGGCTGAGTATCTGGAACAACTCTTTGCTTTCCTGCCCGAGAGAACAGCGCATCTAATGGAGATCTACCATGAAGCGAAGATGGAGCCGCGAGACAGCTTCTTGCAAACTGATGAGCACTTAGCTTTCCGCGATCAGCCTGCTGAAGGGTATCTACCTATGATGGATACAATGGGGCAAGGGTTGATCTATGACTACTCCAACGACTTGCTCGATCAAGGAATGAACCCTGAAGACTGGGAGGGGGGGTTCGGAGTTCCCGAAGACTATGACCCTGATGACCCGTTCAACGTATACTACCCTTACTCTAAGGACATGGATGCGTTGGAACTATCTCAGACTGATGACTGGATGGAGTTTGGTAGCGGTTCGTGGGAACGTGATAGATTAATAGGCAAGTTCTATTCTAAGAGTGACACACCTATGGTTAGTGGTTGGTATAGAAACAACTTCCTATCCGATAAATACAAGTTTTCTATCGACTTCAAGGTAGATACAGAGAATGAAGGGGAGGGTGCGGGAATCATCTTTAAGTACTACGATCAGAACAACTACTGGATGTTCATGGTACACGGAGGAGACCCCGACAATAGCCTTGGTATGAGAGTTCCTATGCAGTTATACAAGGTGGTCGGTGGCAACCCTACTCCAATTGGTTCCCCCATGCAACCATTTAAGTGGGAGAAAGACAAGTGGTACAAGCTATCGGTGTCGGTCATGGATGGTAGAATCCAAATCTATACTGATTCAAAACTTCAATACGATTTGACGGGCACCGATTAACTCGGTGCTCTGTTTTTCGTATAGAGAGGGTGAGGGGTGATTTCATGGGACATACGTTTGGATTATTTACTAAGTCTCAAAAAGGTGTATTGTTCGCAAACATGCATGCGAAAGTCGCTGAAGACTACGACACAGGGAATCCTAACCATCCCAAACACCTGCCACAAAGCCCGAACGCCCCTAGGTCGGAAGTAGATCGTTACGGTGCGGAAAACAATCCGATACTTGGAGATCAAGGGTATGGTCAGATCGGAAGGTGGCAGACGGTTCAGCTTGATGCGCTAGAGAATACGATTGACCAAATCATTGAGCAGTACCTAAGGGACAAGTCGTGGTATGCCAGTGTAAGGTGCCGTGAAGCATTATGGAATATGTACCGCAGGATTGAGTGGTGGGTGCAACAACAAATGCCGCCTGACAAGACACAATATCAGAGGGTGTTGCAAATGATTAGGGATTGTATCTACAAGATTCTTGAGAACGCCGAGGAGCCAGGGGGAAGTCATCATGGAATATCCCTACCTACGTGCCCTGCCCCCTACTATCACCACTATAGCGGAAACTACTTTAACCATTTCGATGCTAGAATTTACGAGATTCCACTGTTCTTAATGAAGAAGGATGTACCGTTTTCCCACAAGTTTCCTGACTTCTTCCGCTATGTGTCTACCACGGAAGACCAGGAGTGGGTAACTGTACACTCTGTAGGGAAGAACGAGCAGTCGGGTGCGGAGATGATTTTGAAGCTCGACCTTGGATTACTTGAAATTGGTAACTCCTCCAAGATTACGTTTAACTGGCGTGTGAAGCGTTATGGGCAGGTACGGTTCAAGTACCTTGCAAGTGCTAAACGAGGGAACGGTTTGCTATTTTACATTAACGGTCAGCAGGTTGGTGGGGAGTGGAGCGAAAGTACAGGGTGGAAAGAAGTGGCGTTTACGCTACAGCCAGGACAGATGTACAAGTTCGATTGGCTAATTAGAAAAATGCGACCTGAAGTTTGGCAACACAACGGCATTTATATTAAAGACATCGAGGTTGTAGAGATCGTAGACACAAGTAAACCACCTGTGCCATTAGACTATGATGTTCATGGTGAAGAAACTTACGCAATAGAACCGTGGGTTGTGTACTCCTCAGAGAGCATTGTTCAGGCGCACTTCAAAGGCTTTGTTATCAATGACAACATCCGTTCCAAGACGCTGACGATGGAATTAGAAAATAACTGTGATGGTGAAATTTCATTCGCTTACAAAACTGGTATTGACGACTACCCTGAAGACAATATAGATTACGATATTTTCTTCGATGATCTATTCGTGAGCAAGACACAGACGGGATACGGGGAACACGGGAGTATCGCTGAATCCCAACACGGGTACCCTTGGTTACTTGACGGTAAGCAATCTGAGACAGTGGAAGATGACGCCCAGATCACC
This sequence comes from Brevibacillus laterosporus DSM 25, assembly GCF_002706795.1. Classification (NCBI taxonomy): domain Bacteria; kingdom Bacillati; phylum Bacillota; class Bacilli; order Caryophanales; family Paenibacillaceae; genus Brevibacillus; species Brevibacillus laterosporus. Next base: position 1,126,240 of record NZ_CP017705.1, on the reverse strand, counting down.
TATGAGATCATTGTGGGTAAGAACTGTAAGGTTGATTTGACTGGAACCCTAGAAATGTTGTGTCCACCTAGGGAGATCGACCACTACGAGCCTTACAACTTTGGTATAGGTGTCGGGGAGTACAGTTGGTCGATGTCAGGAAACCCAACGTGGGTTAATCATGGTGATTGGCTTAGACTTGATGAACCTGAGGAGGGGCGCAGTGTTGCAAGTACCTCTGTTAATCTTCCAGATGATGGTTGGTTCATATTTAGTTTTGAGCATGAGTTAAGACCAACGGAAAGATTTGAGGTTAGGGTCAACGGAGACCGTGTGCACTATAGCAAAGGTGATAGAAGTGGGACTGAAATTGAGATTCCATTGAAGGCGGGCTATAGCACAATCAGCTTCTACATTATTGATTCTCAAACTGAGACTCCATTCACCTACGACTTTAACAGACCGTTTTACTACGGGAAGGGGTCAGAAGGAAAAACCTATACAGTAGAGTCTCCGATGGGGAGTACAGTGGATATCACCCGAGATTGGAGTGTAACGGATGGTGGGGCGAAAACCACCAATGATGGGGATGAGATAACCTACGATATTACACTTAACCCTCACTCTAGTGTAACTATCAAGGAGCACATGAGAATCTTTCCTTCTATGGATGACGGGTACGACCCTATTACGGGAGCAAGCCGTGACATTCTTGAGTTTGAGGAACTTTTTAATGAACCCAATAGATATAACCCTGCCCTAAGTTTTGAAGGTAACTGGAAGTGGGTTGACATGGCTGTTGAAGCAGGTCACGCGGGTGGGGATGGTGTTATGTTGGCACAAGGTCATAATCAGACTCATATAGCTAACTTCTCAGCGAGAATGAGGAACCCAGGATATATAACCTGGCAGTACGGTGGGAAATTTGACCCAGGCGAAGCACTTGAGCTTCAGGTAGATGGGGTTACTGTTTGGACAGGGAATGTTAACGGTGGAGCGGTAGGAACAAACTGCATGTACCCACTACCACCTGGACGACATGATTTCCGTTGGGTTTACAAAGATGGAACGAAGTTCACCCCAGGTAGTAATGGCGGTTCTGGAAGCGAGAGCGGTGCGGGTAATGGCGGTTCTTCTGGTTCCTCTGGAAGTGACCTTTGGGGAGAGCGGTGCTATCCAAAGGGGGATGCGACCAGTAAATTGGACTACGGGCAGTCAGATGGTGAAATATATTCTGATAGAACCTCTGCTTGGAGATGGGGTAGTGGCGGCAACAAGACTTACTACGATGGAAATGGAGTGGCTGTGGGTCACGGTGTTGAATTTGATGGCGGGGTAATAACTCGGGATTTCTACGCCCCTTATTTCGGGGAGATCAACTACCTTGAGAAGCTGAAAGTTTACCCTATCAAATACGCCAAGGTGGATGGTCTTCGTAGTATTGACACTACAAAGATGATGGCAGATGACGGCGAATATAAAACACCTGTCTACCGTGGGAAATATTACGGTCTCCCTGTTACTGACTTATCTCCGCTAAATAACAAAAAACCAAACGATGAAACTGTGGCACCAAAAGAATTGGATTCTAAATATACACGGAAGATATTCGACAAGTTCTATACCACAGGGAAGTTCAAACTAGACTTCGATTTCTATAGCTACTTGAAGAATAGTGAATATCAGGGTGCTCGGTTGCGTGTATGGTTAGTCAAGGATTCTGATTGGAGTAACCCTATAATTCTCGACAATATACGCCATAACTATGGGGGTAACTATAAGAAGGATTATCGTTATCTCGGTGATACTGATTGGACTACTGCCAAGCACTTCTCAGTCACCAAGAACCTGTCTCCTGGGTGGTACTGGATTTGCATTGGTGTCACGGATACCAAACCTGATAGAGACCAAGACCCTCATACAAAACTTAATTGGTATACCGCTATAAAGAATTTAACTCTCAAGGTAAGTGACCCAAATAGCGTCAACGGGGGGCAACTTGTAGATCGACCTCTTGTTGACTACGAAACATATGTATGGGTTCGCCTTACAGACCTCACCACAGGTATGGTGGTTTATTCTGATAAGTACTACGGAAATGCGGGCGAGGTCGCGGAGTACATGATAGACCTAAATGGATATGTGGAACCAGGTCATGCGTACAGTGTTTCGTACACCTTGAGTAAAGGAACTGGCGTTGCTGAGGGAACCTCAGGACTTGACGCGGGAGCATTTACACTAAGTAAGGGTGGCTTCCAAGAATACTGGGATGCTTACTGCTCCGATGCAAATGGCAACGTGTACCGTGTAGGAGATTCTCCGCACCCTGACACGGGGTGGTGGAAAGACCCGTTTCCTGACACTGATCTTGATGACGGAGGTAGCTACGCGTGGCTTGATGTAATCAGACTCTACGAAAACCGCTTAGACCCTTGTAGGAATACTAGAATTGCTATTGAGGTCTACGAGGAAGGAGATCGAATTGATAGATGGTATGTTACCAGTTTTGATGATGAGCTTGTAGAGATACCCATTAAAAACGATTCTGACCAAAAGAGAGACTACAAAGTTGTTGTTAGATTAGATCAAGGATGCCCAGGTGACGGAGCTATGATATGGGGCGGCGAGATGGATATGCACGATGAGGAGCCTGTTCCCCCTTCATGGGCTGAGGTAACCCACTTCGAGGTGTGGGATAACAAGCCTATTTGGATGGGCGGGTGTGACGGAAGCAGTATGAGGGTTCAAGTCCTCAGGGAAGACGGACAATCCGTGTATGACCAGACTTACTACGGAGATGGGTATAGCTCCTTTGGCGTTAGCCAATTGCTCCCTACGCCCTATACTAAGTACAAGGTAATCATCACAACAGACCAAAAGGGAACTATCAGCACTTGGACAGGAAAAGAGTACTTCACGACCTTCCGATTGCATGAATTCAAGGCTTACGAATGGTTTAGGTTTATACCAAAACCGTACAACTCGAAACTTGAGTTTTTCATAGATGGTGACTTGATTCAGACATTTACGACAGAGGGAGGGTATTACACCTTCAAATATCCTGTTATGAAAGGTAAACATGTATTCCAGTGGAAGTTCACTACCCACATTGAGACTGGTGAGCGAAGTTGGGAGTTTGCTCAACTAGACTGGGTGGAATTGACTAACTGGATATGTGAAGACGTGCATGTTACCCCGTACTGTGAAGGTGGCGGGGGCGACAAGTGCATAGAAGCCCTGATTAAGTGCTTACTTGAAATATGGAAGAATCGTCCAAAGATGTGCGTGATAGGTAAGCGCATATGGTTATTCACGTAAAGAAAGGGGTGTCCGTATGGGAGTTGCTAGGTTAGTAGAGTCAGGAAGGATTTACGAAGATAACTTCACTAACTCTACCCTTGACCCCAAGTGGGAAGTGCTTCTCAACGACCCTACCCGATATGAAGTAAGTGGGGGCAACCTTGTTCTCAAACATGGTGCCTCTACACTATATATGTTCCTCAAGCCGTTGACGGATGAAAAGCAGTTCGTTATGGATGTGAAGAACAGCTACAACCCTGATACGGGAGGTTGCTATGGAGGGATTGTCGTTTTCATTGACGAGCACAACTACATGGAGATCGAGGAGTTCTTAGATGCATCATTACCTGAACCTTTACTGAAGACGTACCCGTGGATTCGTCTTGTGAGGGATTATAACTACTATACTGCTTACTGGTCGGAAGACGGGTTCACATGGAATATCATTGGTTTGGTGGAACTGGGTGGGGCACCAAAGATCGGTTTGTATCTTAGGGGTGATGGAGATCATCCAATGACTGTTGAGTACATCAGAGTCAACAAAGGAACGAGCGTGACCGTTGATAACCTTACCAAAGGGACTGTAGTTGATTTGATCGACAGCAACGGTGTCGTACTTGAATCAAGGGTTTGTAGGAGCGAGGAGACATCGGTCTCTTTCGACATGGATAAGTACCCTTACCCATTCCTTGGAAACTTTGGGGTGGGTCTTACTGACGGGAACAGGTACCAAGCAATGGACACAGTGAAGCTGTACAAAGGAGACCTCCTCTACTTTGAGGTTACACCTGACCTTTACTACAAGGAGTCTAATCCCGAGACAGACGGTTACTTCGATATTCTCCTGTACCCGAACACCGACAGGTTCCTGGGTTACCTGACAGCGGGTGGCGCGGCAACACAAGAGGTTCAGATGTTCGCTAAGAATCCCATGATGATGGGCGACTTCAAGGATGTGACCTTCGCTTTGACCGCGGGAACGAACAAGGTTCAGATCGCTCCTGATGTCGGCGGTGTTCCAGGCTCGTACAGCTACTCGATTACAGCGTTCAAGATCGCCCCTGGAGAGTCCTACAAGTTTTGGTTGAGGATGGCGCGGGAGGAGTCACAGGACAGATACACTTCGCAGGTTAAGTTTTCTCTGAAGATGTACTCGACTTACCTGTGACTTAAAATAGTCGAAGTCATGTCGTATAGATAGATTAGGGACAAGATTGGAGGTGATCAAATGTCTGTAAGAATTAACCAGTCTCATACGGATTTACTCAAGAGCCATAAAGAGCTGACCGACATTGGAACCCGAACACATGAGGAGATCGACTCTGCTCTTGCTGAGTTGGAGGTTGCCCGAGGGTCTGAGCTAAGCCTTGGTAACCGTATAGATGAGATCGAAACAACAGCGAACGACAACAAGACATCAGTGAACGACCATGAACAGAGGATTACTGATCTTGAGACTCAGGTCGCTACCAACACGAACCACATTGAGACAGCGGAGAAGGATATTCTCAACATTGCGGAGGACGTGTCCAATCTTCAGACAAGCAAAGCCGATCACGAGAAGCGGCTTAGTCTTGCTGAGACTGAAATCAAGGGAGCGCGGGGAGCGAAAGTGTCCATTGCTGACCGATTTGATACCTTAGAGGATTATATCGAAGAAGTAGCCAAGCAACCGATCACCGACCTCAGTGTTACAAACCCCGTGTATCAGGATGCGACCAACAGTGTTCGAGTTACGATTCAGGCAGGGCGGGCAAGCATTAACAAGGTCATTGTCGATAAGTTCACTCAGACATTTGATGTCCCGAACATTGCGGCGAATACTTCTTACTACATCTTCCTTCACGAGAATGGCTCCTATTCATACAGCACAGACAGCCAAGAGCCACAGGATGCCATCATCATCGGCGGGATAGACGTAGGTCTTTCTCCTACTACTTCCCTGACTCCATTGGACTTCAGGTATTTCCTTACCAAAGGCTCATTGGAGAATGACCTCAGTAATCTTGAGCAGAGAGTGACCGATCTCGAAACGGAGATTGCAGATCATGCCACTGTGATCAGCGACCACGGAACCGCGATCACAGACCTGGAAACATCTCTGACTGCGGTGGAGACCGAGCTAAAGGACTCACGCGAGGATAAGAACGGTGTTGTGTACGATGCGTTGAAGGACAGGCTCGATAACATGCAGAGCCGCCTGGAACTTGCGGAGAGCCGAGGAACGATGGAGCACCAGTCAGTATTCCATTTCACCTCGCCACCTGATGTAAGGCTGAAGCCACAGAGGGACTTCACCATCCCCAAGTACGTGATCGGCTCCAACTCTGCTGAGGTGTTTTTGGACGGTATCCGCATGGACGTAGGTGATGACTACATCGAGTATAGCGATACCGTAATCCGCTTTACATTTGATGTTCCGAAGGAAGCACGGGTGACTGTGATCGGCAGGGGTTCGATCATCAATACGACCTCCGTCAAGGATTACACTTACTACCCTGACGGTAAGATCAAAACTGAGACAATAGTCGGGGGTATTAACCGTACTGTGGAGTACTTCTATGACGCTGACGGTAATCTTGAACGTCAGTCGATCTTGGAAAGTAACGGTCAAAGCAAGAGTATCGAGTACCAAAGAGATTCTGAAGGGAAGACCCTGCGTGAGATCAACAATGGTGCAATGTACTATGTCTTGCAGGGAGGAGCTACCTATGACGACACCGATGTTAAGAGGAGATTAGCGCTCCTTGAGGGGGCGGGAGTCGAGCTTGATATCATATACAACTACTTTCCTAACGGGGATATTGAGTCAGAGGAAATCTACTCTGTAGATGTTATTCCTCAGCTCTTAAAGAGAACCTGCTTCACCTACAATACTGATGGTAGTGTTGAAACAGAGACATTGATTTACGATGGTCAAGGAGTTAAGAAAGCCTTCGAGTACGATGGCTCGGGGAATATCAAGGGAGTTAAAATTAGAAAGGTCGTGATATAAGTGGCACATACTGTTCAGGACGTGAAATTTGCTCTACATTCGATCATGGATAAGTTTGTAGGGAATAACCAAGAGCATTATACGAGCGAAGAGATTAGTGTAATAATCTTTGCTTTTGAGAGTAATATACTGTTTGACGGTGTGGCACAGAAGTTCCTGCCATCACTTCGGAATCTTCCTAATATTCCTGATGTTGTGTGGGAGGAGAATGATACGGAGGAAGACATCAAGATGAAGACAGACACAAGGGACGAAAAGATTAAAGAGCGGAGTGACATGTTGAAGGTTATCCTCCTCACAGTTTTTAAGACAAGTATGCTACGTGAGTTGAGTATTAGATTCGGAACCTAAAGGAGGTTGTGTACATATGGCTGAAAATATTCTTCTAGGTGGCTTGAGGAGGTATGAGTTTTACTCCTACTGTTCCGACTTCCCCCAGGAACTAAACAAGGTAGTTAACCAGGACTTGTATGGAGATATTCATTGGAAGTGGACATATATTCCCGATAACCCATACGCAAAACCAAAGGCATCGAACAGTTCACATAATAGCTACCCTAATGAAGGAACTATTACAGCGCAGAATGTTAAAGACCCTAGTCTTTTCTTCACCATCTGCTTGAACTACAGTTATTTCTATAGTAACTCAAAGTATCCAAAAAGGAATTATGTGCTTAGGACTGGTTTTCGTAACAATGGAGCGGATGTAAAACCCGACCTGTTCACGGATGTAGGGGCAATAACAGAAATCCCTTTTCACGTTACCACTGAAAGTACGAGTACCAGTGATTATTTATATAATGTCTACTTCAAGTGGTCTCTTCTCATTACCGACAGGTACATCTTTCTGTACGGGGAGCCACAGACCTACCAAGGGATAGCAATTCCTGTAAGAATATACTTTGGGCGGTTAAAACCATTTGAAGCTGAAGACCCGTTAATAGCGAATGACTTCGTAGGAGTATTCTCTCACTACCCTTGTGGTTTAAATGACGCAAATGACGAGCTAAAGTACCGAGCAGGTCGTGGGTATGTACGAAGCTCAAGAAACGGAACAAAAAACGCACTGTATCACTTCGCTACCAGTTCTCAAGTACCGTCACCAGGGGTGGGCGGTAGATTCTTCATATCGCCTTTCTACGTATGGCATGCGACCGAGGGGGTTCGTGGAGAGTTTCAAGGAGTTAGGACAGCAGTGCTGAAGGACGCAAGCAAGTACCCTGATGGCTCCATCTTAGACCTGGGAACCGAGCGTTACCATGTGTTCCATGCCTTTAGTGAGTCGAACCCTGACTCCTATGAAGGGTGGTATGCAACAGATGGTAAATACTACAAAGGACAACCCTACTTCTTCGACAGCCCGCTCCTTCTTGGAGGAGGTCAGAGGGTTCTATTATTCGAGATCGAACGGGAGGTGTAGACCGATGACTATGATTCGCAGGTACGAGTTTACTTGTCAATTAAGCGTATTCGCTCAGAATCTTGTGGATGCCCTAAAGGATACTGACCCCTACTGGGGTGCTTTATACTCCACAAACACAGACTATGCTAATTGGGGTAACGCCGTACTAACCAACAAGAAAGCTCCTAAAATGCGGTTCACAATAAGTATGTATGCTCATAGTTGGGGTGTCAGCATCAGGTGGGGGATGGTAAACGATGGAGAAATCAACCCGAAGCCAGACCTGTGGGTTAGCCCTCCTAGTGGGGTTGACAAGTTCCAGACGGAGACCCCTCTAATGTGCTACAGCAGTCAGTACAATATTAAACACAAATGGACAGTTATTACAAATGAGGGCATCATGTTCCTTCATGGTGAAGTCCAAGACTATCATACCTATGGGTACCCTGTACGAATTTTTCTTGGTCAGTGTCAGGCTCTTGAGAAGGAAGACCCTGCAATTGCCGATAAATTCTACGGCATATTCCCTCACATGCCTTTTGCGCTGAATCATGATGATTATGCCGATCAGTATGACACCTCGCGAGGGTTTGTAAGAACGTCCCGAAATGGCACCCCTAACCAAATGTATAACTTTGGAACAGAGTCACTTCCTTCCCCTGGGGTAGGTAAAAGATATTATGTGACTCCATTCATGGTGTATCACCCTCAAGAAGGGGTACGTGGTGAGTTCAAGGGGATGAGTTCTATAGTGTTCAAGGATGGTGCTCAGCACCCTGACGGTTCCATATTGGACTTAGGAGTTGACGGTATATACTACGTGTTCCATGTGGTTGATCAAAACTACCCTAACCAAGATCAAGGTAGATATTACTACCACTCAGGGGGTAGTAGAATGAGTTCCCGTCCTAAATTCTTTCACGGGGCACAGTTGCTTGGCGGTGGTCAGAGAGCTTTGCTATTCAAAATCTAGGGGGTGTTCTTGAGACATGGCAACATTTTCAGGTAAGGTTAAAATGAATGAACTATTCGCAAATATCGTGCAGGGGTTTAAGACAATAGTTGGCTCCCCTTGGTCTGTTTACTATGAGAACGCAAGCTCTATCGTGTTAAAGTCAGTAGGAACTTCAGGATCGGATAAGTTGTTCTTCCGACTTGAAGTAGGCAACACCAAAGATTCTACAGGCAATAAATTGGTTGTAGGGATTGCTGAGGATGCTATTTCCTCAGACGGAAGTGTGCCTGTAGATAAGGTTGAGTTTAAAAAGGACTTCCTATGCCACAGTGATCTTGTCGATACAAACCTTCTGATTGAGTACCAAGTATCGTTACAGGCTAACCGCATTATCATCTACCTCCAAGGTGATGTTAACTCAGTTACGGGTATCGCAAATCTAGGTTATTTCGGGATTCTGAACAGATACGCTACTGAGACTGATTCATCAGCAATGGGTATTGGTCTTAGCTACTACGGTGATAACGGAATTAGGACGCTGAGAGATAAGGATAAACTGACAGTTAATAACATCTACGATGCTTACTCGGCTATGTTACCTGTTAACCCAGGTTGGGGTTCCTTGTACCACTTAGCCCCGCTGATTATGTGCAACGGGGTTGAGGGTGCGCGAGGAGAGATCATCGACATATACGCTGTTCCGTCAGCAGGAGTGTCTTACGGTGATGAGATCAAAGTAGCGGCGAAGACGTACAAGGTTTACTCCTTATCAATTGGTGGTCAGAGCTTTCTTACGGGCGCTACTGTAGCCGTACTCATGACCTAAGGCGGTGATCGTCAATGGCTGTGCATAAGGGAAATATTGTGGGAACCGCCGCTAACGGTTCCCTTTATACTAAAAGTAGGCTTGCCACGTATTTCAGCATTGGCTATAACTTCGATGAACTCCCATCTGTTTACGATGGTAGAGAAATGTCATACAGCGTTGGTGAGCTAACCTCGATGTCCCATAACGTAGATATATACAGATGGGGAACATGGCGTGAACTGGATACACACGGGGATGACCTAGTGGGGTATATTACGGATAAGTATCAGTATGGGAAACGTGTTAAGGAAGGGCAGTCTATCTCGCTAAACTTAATGCCCATGGAGCACATATTAAGTAGCGTGAATGGTGTCGGGTTAATAAGAGAAAGTATCCGAGGGATAAGAGTCAAGGAGAGTTACGCAGGTAATGAATCAGTCATTAAAATCCTTATTCCTAAGCACCAGGATAACCTGATAGGAAAGACATGGGGGAATTGGACGGATGGTGGTAGTGGTGGTACAGCTATAACACATTTACGTCCTCGTAGGTACCCTGATACACACATCCCGAGAAGGAGGGAGGACACTTGAACAGAACATGGAAGCTGATTGAGGAGATGAGGAAAGTGTTCTTACCAGTATCGTTTAACTGGGAAGTCAAATATGTCGGTGGTGGGACGAAGGCGTTGGTCGCAATCCCGATGGAGCATCCGAGGTTTCTCATTAAAACACTGAGGGTAACCCCATCAAGAGAGACCAATGTGGAGCTGAACGTATTAAACAGCGCGGGAACTACGCCAGAGATTCTGTACTTCAACAATGCCCAGTACTCCACGGGCAACTTCCTTGAAGGGATTTACGACATGATTGACCTTCCCTACGAGGATGCTGATGGGACATCCACTCTTCACCTGTCTATTAAAAATCTGGGAACTGACGTTGCTGACTTCAAGATTGAGGTTACTGGTCTGACTACAAGGTAGGAGGTGAAACCGTGGATATTGTTTCTTTCAGCAAGGCGGCGAAAGTCGAACGGGAGGTTAAGCAAGCTCGGGACTCCTATGCGTCCCTGGACAGCAGATTGGATGCAGTATCTATTGGGAACGTAGTTTCCGTAAAACTGAAGACCGAGCTTCCCTCCAATGGAGAGATAGGAAGGCTTTACCTCGTTCGTCAGGACAGCGGTAATCAGAACAACCCAACGACCTACACCTACAGCGGTGGAGAGTACGTTAAGGCAAGCGGAGATCGTGTTTCCAATCATGCTGATAATGGAGCCTTAACGATCAATGGGTCTAAGACCGTGGTTTACACCCATCCTGACACTCACAGTGCCGACATCTTGACGGATGGCAACAGCAAGGTGGCAATGACGGTAGGGGAGAGGGATAAGCTCAAAGCAATCGAAGATGAAGCCAACAAGTACGTTCACCCTGATAACCACAGTGCCGACATGATTACGGACGGAGTGACCAACGTAAGCATGACTGTAGATGAACGAGCGAAGCTGAACGTGATCGACCAGTGGGATGCAATCAGCGACTTGGTTGAATACAAGGACGTTGTTACCTACTCCGCTTTTGATGGCGTGGGGAGGGTAGTGAGGCAGGTGGTCACCGACTACTATGTGGAGCAGAACGTCAAGGAGCCAATGCTTACTATACCTGATAACCCTGACGGATTCACTGAGGGAGAATCTTTCCTGGTAACATCCATTGGGGAGATTTACCTCTTTGACGGTACTGACTTCGTGGTGCTCCCGACACTGGTAGACGTGGTTTACCAATACGATGCGGCGGGGTTGCTTGAGAACAAGTCAATCTCGACAATGGGTGCCACTCCGACACAGACGCACTACAGGTACATCTACGATTCCAAAGGCAACCGCATAGCCGTTAAGAAATACTAAAGGACAGCTCAAGGCTGTCCTTATTTTTGTGCTAATGGATGACGCATGACCGCACTTCGCGCCCGACTCTTACTTACCTGGGCATATATCTTAGTGGTCTCAGGACTACTGTGCCCTAAGAGTTCTTGAATGTCGCCAAGATCTGCTCCGTTGTCTAGCAGGTGAGTGGCAAATGAATGTCGGAATTTATGTGGGGTTATCCAGTCAAGACCTGCGGCACTTCTCCATTTGTTAACGATCTCGTTGATCTGCCGCTTGCCTAGGTGCCCACCAGTCTTAATACTAGGGAACAGCCATTCTTTTCCATGCTCTGCCGCTAGTGACTTCATATACCCAAGGGTACGAGGGAAGATAGGGACGATTCGTTCCTTGTCTCCTTTACCAACAACCCTCAGTTCACCCTTCCTGAAGTTGATCTCATCCACCCTAATGGAGCACAGCTCCTCTCTACGAATACCTGCCCCATACAATACCTCGAAAACCGTGCGATCTCTCAAATTATCAATAATATCTAATAGTCTATCTATATCTTCTGCATCTACTGGTTTTGGTAACCTCTTAGGCTTCTTCATGCCTTCTATGGATGCCGCAGGGTTGTATTTCATTTTTCCTTTACGCACTAGAAAAGTGTAAAAAGACTTAATTGCTGATAGCTTTCGACTTACGGTAGCAACCCCGTCACCTTCAGCGCGACGGTGGGCGAGGAACGATGAAACATCTTCTGAAGTTATCTTCGTAATAGTCTTATCAATAAATGAAGTGAATTGGTTTAAATCCCTTCCGTAACCATCCACAGTGTTCAGAGCAAGGTTCTTCTCGTTCATCATGTAGTTGTAAAAATCCTCAAGTAATCTCATGAAGGTTCCTCCATATCACATAATTTGATCGCTCATAATCTTGAGTATAATCCTGATGATTCTTTCCTGTCAACTATTTAACACTCGCCTACCCGAGTCGTATAGAGCAAGTAGGGGGTGTGTATTTACCATGGAGGAGAGATTCACAACAAGGTTTGCTTCATCCGAGAAAGAGTTTCTTACTCAGTTTGGAGTTAACTTTGGCTTCACCCAAGTTCACAGCAAGGTAGACAGATGTTATTTTCTTTCGAGTGATGCCAAGGCTCTCTACCACAATCTAAATCAGTATGCGTACAACGGTAGCAAGGAGTGCTTCCCGAGCCAAGCCCTGCTTAGAGCTGAACTAGGGTGGTCTAAGAACTCGGTTACCAAGTATGTCAAAGAACTTAGAGAGAAGGGGTTAATCAGTACTATCCGCAATACAGGGAGACCTTTGATGTACCTTATTGAAGAGCTTCATAAGGTTCCTGTAATCGCACACTCGGAGATAGTACACGAGGTTCGTAAAGAGTTGTTTGGTGCGGACGAGCGTGAGGTATTCACCAATGCCTTGGAAGTTTACAAGGTGTCTGGTGAGTTCGGGATCATCAGTAATGCTGATAACCCCTTGGATTATCGAGAGATAGTTTTTCAATGGTTTGTACGGTTCAAGGGGGAGCCTAAATCGCAAGAGACTGTCGAGGTAATTGAAGAAGCTCCGAAGCCTTTAGCGCCTAGAAGTCGTCAAGTGACGATTGTTAATACAGAGGGCGTGGAGAAGGTTGGAGACCCTACAAAGCCTGAGAAAGGCAAGAAGAAGGGAGTCAGCAAGAACCCTGATGAAGCTCCAGTAGAGGACTGGAATACCAACCATTTCCGCACTTACTTCATGCGGCAGTATCAGAACAAGTACCATAATACCTACTCTTGGACAGAGGAAGACCAAAAGACGATGGGTAGGGTAGTAGGTTCCAAAGAGGATAACAACACTCTAAAGGAATCCATCGACAGATTTTTCAGCATTGACCAGTTCTCTCCTAAGACTGTTAGGTTGTTCGGTTCCACCAACACCCAGGCTGTTCTGGATGAGTTCTTTCGGACGGGTAAGCTCCCATGGTATATGACCAAGGATGAAGAGAAACCACGGCTAGAGGAGGACTCAAGCGGTGAGCAGTACGACTTATTTAGTTAGGGGGAATGAACGTGAAAGCGCCATATGAAGATTGTACAAAATGCTTGGCAACACCTTTCTGTAAACGGTATTCGGGAGAAGTGGTAACTCCTTCTTTCCCTGAGTGGTGTAACCCGAAGTTCCGATTGGACAAGGCACTAAAGCTATCTGAAATCCCTAAGAAGTTTCTGAAGGCTAACATCTACAACTATACCGTTGATGACGACAACAGGTACGTCTACGAAGGTCTCAGCGAATACATCCATAACATCGTGGAGGAGGTTGAAGAAAACGGAACCAACTTCTTCTTCTGGAATACAGGTGCAGGAACAGGAAAGACATACAACGCTACAGTACTTCTGAGCCAGTACATCTACAAGACGTGCATGACAGGAAAATTCGACTTTGAGAATCCCCTCGGGCTGTTCGTTAGCTACACCGATCTGATGGACGATTTACGTTATCGCAGAGATGACGAAAGTGTTCAGCGGCGGGTTGCGTTAATCAAAAAAGTTCCGTTCCTTCTATTAGATGATGTTGGCGCGGGTACAACATCGAAGTTCACGGCAGAGCAAACTTACCTCATTGTCAACGAACGTTTCAATGAAGGGCTTGCTACGATTTGTACGTCAAACTTCAATTCTATAGCACTTCAACATGTGGAAGTATTAGGCAAGCGAACAGTATCTCGACTGATGTCGGACTGTGTGGGCATCCAGATTGAAGGAAGGGATAGACGAGTAGGTTCAGCTAAGGGGGTCATCAAACGTGCTTGAGGAACTTTCATATCTTAATCATTGGCTAATCAGCAAAGACCCTTACCTCATGCGGAAGCATGGGATAGATAGCACCTACTTTATTGCCCTTCAGGATGTCGTCCAGTGGGTTGAGAACTTCCGTAACGACATGAACGGGCATATGCCAACCATTGAAACAGTGGCAGTAGAGTTTGAGGATTTCAGGGTTCTGAAAGAACTTGACCCAATAGAGTACTGCGTGAATGTCTTGCGAGAACAGCGGGCGTATATGGACTACCGTCCAGTTCTTGTAGAGAATGCTAACCTGACGAACGAGGGCAAGACTCTCGAAGCTATGTGGAAGATGCGTAACGATCTTGATGTAATGCTCAAGAAGTTTACAGGAAACATAGGGCAGTACGAATGGACGAAACACGCTGAAGATCGCTACAACAAGTACATGGAGAAGCACGGTCAGACAGGTCTGTCAGGAATAACCACAGGCATTAAAGGATTAGATGATCTTACGGGCGGGTGGAAGATGGATGACTTGGTTCTTCTAGCAGGTCGGACGAACGAGGGTAAATCATGGGTGGGCGAGTTCTTTGCTTACGTGGCATGGCTGTCCTTTGTTAAAGCGAACATTAATGACCCTATCATCTACCTAAGTACAGAGATGCCTGAGCTTGAAGTTGCTTATCGGATGGATACCTTTAGGGCGCACTTCAGTAACCGCGCATTGAATGAGGGGCGACTAATGGATGCTGAGCTGTACCGTGAGTACACCCAGGAGCTTATGAAGAAAGACCAACGCATGGTCATCCTCTCACAAGACTCTAACCGCGGTAAGCCTTTTACTCCAATGGACATACGAGCGATTATCGAATCCGAGCGACCAGGGCTGATCGTGCTTGACCAGTTGTATGACCTTTCGGACGGGACGGGGGAGAGAGATATTCGCCGTCGCATTATCAACGTGACCAACGGCATCCGTGAAGTGAACCTCAGTACGAAGACACCTACAATCATGTTGGCGCAAGCAGGTCGTGATTCAGCGAAAGATCAGAAGAAAAACCCGAATGCCGCGCCCGAGCTTCACCAAATTCAGGAGTCGGACAATCCTGCACAGAAAGCTACGAAGGTTGTCACCCTTCGTAAGATTGACGATATCTTCAAGCTCTCGTTAAAGAAAAACCGTGGTGGTAAAAAGGATGAGGATGTCTTCATGCGTACCGACCTTGACACTGGTATATGGGAAGAAACTACAAAAGAAGAAATGGTGTTTTAGCTCTTAACTCTTGGCTCCCCTCCTCGTATAGAGGAATTAGGGAGCCATTTTATTTTAAGGAGGTACTACCTGATGAATGTACAACTCACGGCTCATTTCTACTTTAAGGGGAATGGCAAGAAGAAGACCGTCACCTGGGTTGAGAGCAATCCAATAATTCAGCAAAAGGAAAAAGAAACTGGAAAGGTCATCCGTGAAATCCCTCTAAATGCTGATGAAGTTAAGCAAGAGTACCGAAGGCTTTTCACTAAACACAAGAACGAGGGTAAGGCGATTACGTTGGAAGATACAGACGATGTAGCCCATATTATTGATCTCACAGAAGTTCGAGACATCGAGCTTACTGCACAAGAGGAGGATGAAGATGCTGTACAGACTGACATTCGCCCTGAGTAGGGACGAGATTATTACCACTGAGTTCCGAAGCTTTGCATCTGACATTGTAGGAGCTACTGAAGAAGCGTTTTCCTTCATTGAAGAAAACCATGGCGCAATCACAACAGTTAGTCTCGTAGCCTTCAGTTTGCTCAAGATCGAGGAATCCGATGGAAAACAAAATTAACGTAGCCTGTAACGGTTGCGATTACTTCAATAATTGCCGCAAGGCACTGGTGATCGGTGGGGATAAAATCCCTGCCAAACACCAAGATCGAGTGCCTATGAGATGCCAGAACGTGGTTCAGCAAATCTGCCGCGATTGCAAATGGTACCTCGAAAACAAGTGCGCATCGTGGTTTGAGCTGAACGGCAAGAAATCCCGTCATCTACTTAAAGTATGCCCGAAGAAAGTAACCAAACTCTAGGAGGTAATTTTAATGCGTGATTATCCATTGGACAAGCATGTACTGCCTATGGGAGGTACTTCTGTAAAGGATGGTTCAAAACTTGAAGCCTTCCTCAGTGACCTTAACTACATTGCTGAGGAGAAATGGGACGGTTCTCGTTATCTCTCAATCTTCGGCAGATTCTTCTCACGCCGTATCAGTGATGTTGACGGTATCCCTGTCGAGAAGACTGATCGGATTCCACACCTAGCCGAACACCTTTCAATCTTCCCTGGAATCATTCTTGATGGAGAACTGTACATTCCAGGCAAAACATCAAATGAGGTTACTTCAATACTTGGGGCAAAGGCAGATAAGGCTATCGAGCGTCAGGAAGAACAAGGAAATCTTCTGTACATGGTCTACGACATCCTGATGCTTGAAGGTGAATGGTTGATCGACAAGCCATGGCACGAACGCCGAGCTGTTCTTGAGCGAGTATTCCCAATGGTAGCTAACGATTACATGAAGCTCTCGCAGTATGTTCGTACTGACAAGAAAGAGTTCCTTGAGAGTATCTTGGCTCGTGGCGGCGAGGGCGTGATGCTGAAGAATGTGAATGGCAAGTACGTTCCAGGCAAGAAACCTGCGAAGAACTGGATAAAGGTTAAGACAGAGATTGATGATGATGTGGTCATCATAGGCTTCAAGGATGCAGTCCGAGAGTATACAGGCAAAGAAATCGAAACATGGTCTTACTGGCTTAACCCAAGCGGCGAGAAAGAGCTTGTTCTTAATACCTATGAGGTACTGGACGTTAAACTGTTGGAGGACGGTGAACAGGTGTACATGCCTATTGAGGGATGGGTTCCTGTTACCAAGTTCTTCTTCAATGACTGGGTTGGGGCGGTGAAGTTCGGGAAGTTCGGGAAGTTCAATGAGCACGGGAATCTGATTGAGTTAGGCGAGTGCTCTGGCATTACAGAGGAGCTTCGTAAGGACATGTCAGAAAATCCTGACAAATATATCGGAGAAGTTATGGAGATCAAAGCCATGCAGAAGACAAAGGATGGATTTTACCGTCACCCACAGTTCTCACGTATGCGTGACGACAAGAACGCATCGGAGTGTGTTCTATGAATTGCCCAAGATGTGAGCATGAACTGATTTGGGGTGGCGACTTCTCTTTTGAAGACTACGGGAGGGAAGGGGATGGAATTGTCTCTAACCTCTCTTGCCCTTGTGGTGTGTACGTTGAGGTTTCTATTCCAAATGAACGAGAGGATGAAGAAAATGCAAACAGTAATCTACGGTAATCATGATGAGAAAACAATTGGACAGTTCAACACTTGTTTGAGTACAGGTAATGTGGTCGGCGGTGTTCTATGTGCAGACGGTCACTTCGGATATAGCCAACCAGTCGGCGGTGTGATCGTGTATGACGGTCAAATCTCTCCTTCAGGAGTTGGGTACGATATTGGTTGCGGCAATAAGGCAGTACGCACGAACCTTCAAATCGAGGACGTTCAGGACAAGCTACCTTCCATCATGGACGAGGTTGCTCGTAGAATATCCTTCGGTGTCGGTCGGACTAATAGTGAGCGTGTCGATCATGAGCTGTTTGATGATGCTGACTGGGCTGTGTTCGCTGAACTGGGTGTTCTTGAGAAGATGAAGTCTTTAGCCCAGAACCAACTGGGAACGGTAGGCTCTGGAAATCACTTCGTAGACATCTTCGTTGAACCTGCCACAGGAGCTATCTGGATTGCGAACCACTTTGGTAGCCGTGGGTTTGGTCACAAGACAGCTAGTGGGTTCCTGAACATTGGCGCGGGGCGTGAGTTCTTAGGTAAGACTCCTGGGGAAAAAATGGAACAACCACCAACACTATTTGACCTTGATACTGAGATCGGGGATATGTACTACCGTGCAATGAAGTTGGCAGGTCGGTACGCTTATGCAGGTCGTGACTATGTGATTGACCAAGTGCTCTCCATCCTGGGAGCCAAAGCAACTTTCTCAGTGCATAATCACCATAACTATGCTTGGAAGGAAAACCACTTCGGTAAGGATGTGATCGTGGTTCGTAAAGGAGCAACACCTTTGGCTCCTGGTCAAACAGGCTTCATTGGTGGCTCAATGGGTGACATCTCTGTGATCGTCCAAGGGCGTAACACCGAGGAAAGCGAGAACGCATTCTACAGCACTGTCCATGGTGCGGGTCGCGTAATGAGTCGTACACAAGCGGCAGGGAAAATGAACTACCACACTAGGACTCGTTCGGGTGGTGCAATCTCTCAGGAGATGATGGGTGACGCTATCAAGAAGTACGGCGTTGAGTTGCGTGGGGCGGGAACCGATGAAAGTCCGTTCGTGTACCGCAAGCTCCAAGAAGTACTGGACGCTCACGTGGGAACACTTGACATCCTGAATGTGCTCAGACCTATCGGCGTGTGCATGGCGGGAGCTAACGAGTTCGACCCTTACAAAGACTAGGGAGGAAGACATCAATGGCAGTAAGGCTTGAATATAACGGGAAGAAGTATAAGAACGTGATCGAATTAACTCGTGAAATCCCACTAATGACTTCGGTCATGGTGGGGTGGTATGACGGG
Source organism: Brevibacillus laterosporus DSM 25 (assembly GCF_002706795.1). NCBI lineage: Bacteria > Bacillati > Bacillota > Bacilli > Caryophanales > Paenibacillaceae > Brevibacillus > Brevibacillus laterosporus. The sequence goes on along the minus strand of NZ_CP017705.1, from coordinate 1,107,479 downwards.
GCAGAAGTGCTCGTAGCAAACGCGGGGGCACTGTGTTACGACACGGTACAGGTAGCGCACGATGATGAGACCTTGATACCTAATAAGATTGGACAGAGGATTTCATTACACTGCCGAGATAGTCACCACAACACAGTGATTGAGCATGGCTCGGCTACATTCGTGAAGAAGGTTCCAATCTTCGTTGCACGGCAGGACTTGAGGGCACGACTCGCATCATTCGATGAGCGTTCCCTGCGATACTGTCGGGCGGCAGACGGTGGATTGACCTACTATGTACCCAACTATCTGGAAATGTCCTATATATCAAGGGTAATGGATAAAGACCCTGAACGGGCGGGGTTCTTACTCGGTATGCGTCAAGAGTGGATTGACGATCACGAACGGGCAATATATCGGTACTCGAAGTATACTGACGAGGAGCTGAACGACTTTTGGGATAGCCTTGACCTAAACCCTGAGCGTATTCGTGAGACCATGAGAGCGCGGCTCCCTGTGGGAATTAATACTGTGTATATGGACACCCGAAACCTGTGGTCGTGGATTCACCACGCAGAGAAGCGGTTGTGCTTGAGGGCACAGGATGAGATTCGGCGCATCCGAAGACAGGAGACCCACCAACTGAAGAAAGTTTTCCCTACGATCTTTGGTGATGTGAATATGCCTTGTTACATGGCGAGTGGTTGCCCTGAAAAAAAGAAATGCGGGTTGATTGAGTTAGATGAGAGTGGGAAGTGGGCATTACCATTCTACAAAAAGAGTATAAGCACTTAGGATATATGTCCCGAGATACATCTTGGGGCATATCTTTATACCTAATGAATGGTTGGCTGTTAATGAGAGCTTTTGTTGCTTGTCTAGCTGTACCAGTTTTAGTTAATATAAATAGACATAGTTGGGTAGACGGGAGTGAAGATGTAATTGATAGCAGGGACTTCGAGAGAACACTCGCTAAAATAGCATCAAGACTGAGAAAAGAATTTATCGAGAGGGGTCCAATTGAAACAAGGGTTGCAGTAATGGGTGAATTAATCATCATTAAATACACTGCTAAACATACATACCCTGAGTCGTTTATGCTTAAACACATGCAGACGCACCCTAGTCAGGCTTATAACGATTACAAGATAAAACTGGGAGACGCAATGAAGGAGGAATTTAACCCTGTTTTTGCTTTTATGCACCTTGGATTACAGATTAGAGAGATTAAGATTGTATATTTTAGTCCTGATTTCTCGGAACAGGTTACTGTAATGAAGATGAATATGGATGTAGAAGTGCTACTAAAGAACGAAGAAATTCGTTTATCGTAAGTCGGGTATTACTGGTTAATTCAGCAGGTAGGTACTATTGAACTATTTTTGTGTTGACTCATTACATACCTTTCCCTTATAATTCTACCTGTGGCGATCAGATAGACACTACACCTTGATGAAGCCTTTGGTAATCCTTTATACATAAAGACCATATTTCGGTAATTGGGAAGAAGACAAGTCAGACCAAGACCGACACATTCCACCTTCCTAGGTAAAACCTAGGGATGTGTTCTGTGTTGGTCTTTTTTGTATGTTTCTTGTTGCCTTAGTTAAAGTGTTATACCCACATTATTTGATTGAATCAGAAAATAAAAATCTCCCCTTAACAATTCTTAACTCGCTTCGTATAGAGCAAGTGTAAGGAAGTTTTAACATTTGGCATCGAAATAAATTTTGTGAGGTGGTAAAATATTACTTGCGAACATTAGTTCTCATTTGATATTCTTGTAAAGTGGAGATTTGTCTTGAAAAATACTCTAAATAAATGCTCTTGCATTTTAGTAACGTTTAACTTTTAATTGTGAGGAGGGCGAATCATGGAAAACTCTCTACTGTCCTCTTATCAGCTAGAGATTGAAGAAGTCCTTGATGATCTTAGAGGTTACTGGATTGAGAGAAATATCTCTCGATACAACGTAACAGCTTTCTCTAAGGTCATAAATAAAGGAGCGAACATTATGTTTTGCTGTCCCTCGCATGACGAGAACAATCCATCATGCGGAATTGAGAGTACTTACCCTTATAGATGGAACTGCTTTGGATGTGGGGCAGGTGGAAGTCTTGCAGAACTAGTCAAGATGGCAGTAGGTTTTCCTAACGAACTACTCGGGATGCAGTTTATTATAAAGAACTACCTCGTGGTTAGCTCAAATGAGCGCAACCCTATTGATATGGAGAGCATACTCGATGGCGGCACCAAGAAAGACAGAACGCGCTCTTTACCTGAAGAAGAAGTACTTCGCTTTACAAAAAAAAGGCATTCATACATTTATGGTCGTGGTTTCTCGGAGCACACAATCAGCAAGTATGAAGTGGGCTACGATGAAGAAACCAAGGCTATCACAATCCCAGTGAGGACAAGTAAGGGGTTAGTAAGATTCATCAAGAAGCGTTTTGTTTCACGAAAAGGGTTCCTAAATGAAAAAGGTATAGATAAGAAGGATATTATTTACGGTCTATACTATATCTTGCAAGCACCTAACCCTATTACTGAAATTTACTTGAATGAGTCTGAAACCGACACTATGGCTTGCTACGAAGGACGTTTACCTGCTGGTGCTATTCTCGGACGGGTACTGTTTGTAGATCAAATTAGGGAACTGATGCGGGCGGGGATAAAGACAGTCAACTTATTCTTCGATAACGATAAAGCGGGAGTCGAGTGTACGATCAAGGCTTACGAGCTGATCTCAAAGCACTCCGCTATTAGGGTGAATGTTGTACTGTACCCTAACCGCCAATACGGAATTACTGACATCGAGGAGCAGAAGTATAAGGACTCAAACGATCTACTGAAAAGTAACATGCTAGGTACCATTAAGGTAATTCCTTACCTCCAATATGAGTCACTGGTAAGAGAAGCAAGGTTCCTAGACATCGAAGAAATCAAAACATCGACTAAAACTAACATTGGGGGAAAATAAAATGTCAACTACTACTTTAGGTTTCGATGAACTGTTTGCTATTGGTGATATGGATGCTTTCTTGAGTAAGGCTCAAGACAAGTGCCGCAAAAAACTAAGAGGTAAGACGTTCGCGGGCATGGAGAAGAATGACGTAACCCAGGAAGTTATGATTAAATTGTACAAGTCCCTTGACAAGTATGATGCCGATAAAGCAAAGATGTCTACCTTCGTTGACCACTTGATCAACAACAAGATTAAGGACATGTATCGTAAGTGTATGTCTGAGAAAAACTTGAGTGTGGTAAACGCTGTTCAAATTTTATCTACTGACCTCGATACGGATGATGAAAATGTTAACGGTGCAAGCTTTGTCCTAGGTCACGAAGGGTACGGTTTCGAGAACTTCGAGTTTGTGACTGATATTATGGATAATATGAAGCTGAACGACCGTGAAAAGGAAATCTTCAAATTACGTTCTTCGGGATACGAGTTTGTAGAAATTGCTGAAATTCTTGGAGTCTCAAAACCTCGTGTATCTCAACTATGGAAAGGGATTCGTGAGAAGTACGAAGCACTCTAAACAAAGTTATACATACCCCAAAAGCCCTGAGAGATCATACTCTCAGGGCTATTTTTATGTCTTCAGGTATCTCCTTGTTTGAAAATTATTAGCTCTTGCACTTAATTATCTCCTGAACACCTCGTATAGAGAAAGTGAGGGGCAAGAAGCCCACCACTAAAAAACGAAAAGGTTAAGGTGAACAAACATGGCAATGCAAAAAGGTCTTGGTGCAATTCGTGACGCGGCAAACAACTCCACATCTATGCTGAAAATTATGCCTAATGAGTCGGCTGTAGTTCGTATCCTGACTCCTGCTGAGGAGATTATCTCTATCTGGGAGTACACGTTAGAAATCAACGGTCAATGGAAAACAATTACGGCACTACCACGCAACGAAGACCCGTTGCAAGGTAGCGGTAATAAACCTGGATTCAAGTCCTACTTGGAAGTGTACGACTACACTGATAAGAGGGTTAAAATCCTCAAGGCATCCCAGACTATGGGTACCCAGTTGCTTGGTCTAATTGAGGAATACGGTGATCTAACGAAACGTGACTTCAAGATCGCTCGTCAAGGTGAGAAGCTGAAAACGAAATACCAGTTCTTCGCTCGTGACCTTGAGCCATTTACTGAGAAGGTTGAACGCTTGAACATCGAAGCTTTGATTGAAGATCAAACGCTGACCCGTGATGCAATACTGGCATTGATGAACACTATTGGTAATGTTACTGATGCTCCGAGTGGTGATGTAAGTAATAGCGGAAACCAAGGTGGCGGCTCCAAGAATAACGATGACTTTCCTTTCTAAGAAGAGGGTCATCTATAAAGACCTAACCGCTGATATTATCATTACGGAATACCTGATGGAGCAGGAATTTATGAAACTGTTTGAATTAGGTGAAATGTATGATGTAGCTCAGTGGATAGAACTCCCCGAATGGAATGAAAAGATCGCGAAGTGATTCGCGGTCTTTTTATTTTAACTGTGGTCAGATCATGTCGTATAGAGAACTTGAGGGAGGGGTTATGTTGACCAATGAGGAGTTAGCCGCTAAAGAGGTTGACGTATACCGCGTACTAAACTAAATAAGAGACTCCTCAAAGCACCCTTAACTGGGTGCTTTTCTTTTCGTATAGAGAAAGTAGGAGGTGGTTGTGAGTGAATCTCGAAGTGGTGGAATTACCTAAGCGTAAGAGAGCATCACGCAAGAAAAATGCTATCGAGGAGACAAGTGCCCTAGAACTTACAGAACTCCTTGAGAGCCGTGAAGCCAAGACTGAGAAAAAGAAGTCTCGTGCTAAGGTGGGCGTAACGGAGAAGTCAGCCGCTAAGAAGGTCACTAAGAAAGAACAGCAGATTACAGAGATGGCAAACAACACAGTCTTGCCTGACTATTACCACATGGTTTGGACTATGGAGGAACTGGACGATATGTGCAGTTGGCTACGTACCCAAAGTGTTGTGGCGGTGGATACGGAGACAATGGGTGTCAATCCGTTTGCTGACGAGATTGTGGGTATCAGCGTGTATGCACCTCACAGAGGATATTACATTCCATTGAAACACGTTGAGGAGATTTGCTTACCACGAGAACTTGTAGCTGACATGCTACGCCCAATATTTGAAGACAGAAGCACAAAGTTCCTTCTGCACAACGCTAAGTTTGATATGCACATTTTATGGAACTGGATGCGGATTCGTCTAGTCCCTTGGCTCGATACTATGATCGGTCAGGCTGTGCTCGATGAGAACCAGTCGAAGGCACTCAAAGATATGGCACCGTTTTACTTGAAAGTAGAAGCAGATAAGTTCTCCACACTGTTCGGTAAGGTCACGTTCGATAAAATCCCGATCAAGCTTGACCCTAACACTCGGACTGGGTGCTTAGCGGGTTACTACGCCATTAAGGATACCGAGCTTACTTATCGTATGGCTGAGTTCCAGGGGCGGGCGTTGAATCGTGGGAACCTCAAGAAATTATACGATCTGTTCTTCGATATAGAGATGCCATTTCTCGACATCGTATGGAAGGCAGAGCAAGCAGGGGTTCTTCTTGATCGTGAGTACCTAGTAGAGAAAGTTGCAAAGGACTTACACAACGAACTTGAGCTTCTTAGACAGAAGATTTGGTCTTATACGGGAGAGATCAACCTTAACTCCCCTGTACAGCTATCTGAAGCCCTCTATGTAAAGCTAGGGCTTCCTAAGGTCAATAAGGACAAGCCAACAAGCACCGACAAGAAAACTCTCAAAAAGCTGAAGAAGGCACATGAGGTGGTAGGGTTCCTCTTAGAGTTTCGTGAGAAGGTTAAGTTGACTACTGCCTTTGCTGACAAGCTACCTAAGAGCCTTGTTAACGGTCGAGTACATACGTCATTCAACCCTGTTGGAACCAAGACGGGGCGAATGAGTTGTAATACCCCGAATCTTCAGCAAATACCCGCTAAGGTTGGTGGACTCATCCGTAACGCCTTTATTGCTGATGACGGACGACTCCTAGCTTCTATCGACTTCTCGCAACAAGAACTCCGAGTACTTGCACATGTGTCGCAAGACGAGACCTTGTTGAAGATTTACCGAGATTGCTTGGATGTTCACAGCATGACCGCTGTAGGGATGTGGAATCGAAACAATGACAGTGTTACTTACGATGACTTCGAGTATCGCCGTGGTATGAAGGAGCTGTTCCTTGACCCTGACGGAAATCTCGTAGAGGTCAAGCTTATGGATGCTGAGTATGTTCGTAAGCTATTCAACGAAGAGAAGATCAGAACCAAAGACCCTGAGACTATTCGAATGGATGTCGAACTGGGTATTAAGTACGAGAAATTCCGTAAGGATGCGAAGGTAGTTAACTTCGGTATTATCTACGGAATGTCTGAAAAGGGGTTAGCAGAGACCTTAGAGATCACCGAGGAGGAAGCAATCGAATACATCAAGGGTTACTTCGATGCCTACCCAGGAGTTCTAAAATGGATGGCAGAACAACGCAAACTGATGAATGAGCTTCAGTATACGGAGACAATGTTAGGTCGCAAGCGCAGAGTCTACGAGGAGATGCAGTCAGGCAAGAAGTGGCTCATCGGTCGTGGACATCGAATGGGAATTAACGCAGTAATTCAAGGTTCTTCTGCTGACATGGTTAAGCTTGCTTCGATTAAGCTCCAACCTCTGCTAGAGGAACTGGACGCGAAAATCGTGATGTGGGTGCATGACGAGATCATCTTCGATGTACCCGAAGACATTGGTATGGACAATCTTCGCAGAATTGCTGACATCATGTGTAACGCGCTTCCACTCGATTGCGGATTAAAGTCTGACATCGAGGTAGGTAAGAAGTGGGGTCAAAAAATGTCTGAGGATGATCTTTCTATGTTCTTGGAGGAGGATGCGGCATGATGCAAGTCAAAAGCGGCGTGTGGGTCAGGAACTCTGACCCTGAAGTTCGCATTTTAATAGAGCGGGTCTACAAATCCAAGGACTATGTGGACTACTTTTACTTCATGTGTAAGTACACGGGCGGCGGCAGAATCACAAAAGCCGAACTGCTTGATCAATATACCCGAGAGAAGAGAAATGAGGAAATTTGAAATGGTAATGCCTAAAGAAATCGAGCGTAAGTTCTTAGTACTAAACCCTGAGGAAGTCTTGGCTCAAGACTATCGAATTGTCACTAATACAATGACATATCAATCATACCTTGCGACAGGGAATTCTGAAGTTCGTGTTCGTCATACCGAGATGCAGGACGATAATAACCAAACCATTGACCACCACTACTTCTTGACTATTAAGCATGGTCTTGGACTGGTGAGAGATGAGTTGGAGAACCGCATTTCACAGAACACATACTATCAAATTAGTGACTTGATTCCTGAGAAGCACATCTCAAAACGCCGCAAGGAACTTTCTATCGAGATTGACGGGGTAGAGCGCTTAGTTGAGTTCGATCACTACGAGGACATCAACACCTTCATTATTGAGATCGAGTTCCCGTCTGAAGAAGAAGCAGAAAAGTTTATCCCTCCTTCTTGGTTCGGTAAAGAGGTAACTGAAGACAAGAGCTACAAGGCTCAGAACATTTGGAAAGCTCTAAACAATAAAAAATAAACTGGGGGAAAATGTAGTCATGACACCTATTCTTGAGATTAATAAAGGGTTCTCAATAAGTGATGCCCGTAATCTACCTGAAGGTAACTGGTTCAAAGAGAAGGGTTACTTCATGCAAGGCAAACCCAAATCATACACTCCTATCCATGTGTACCTAAAAGAGCAAGACCTCCGTTTGTATTTCTGGTTTGACCATGACTTCTCTGAATGGTTCCGAAAGTACCTGACTCTTACAGGCGACTACGAGGGTAATGCTCTCGAAATCTATGGGATGTACTCAGAGCAGAGGGTCAAGGAGCTAAATAAACACGAAGCTAACCTTGGTGACAAAGCTATCGAAAAGAGCTATAGCTATACTCTTGGTGGACGTAAGTTCTACTTCGTTGAACGCTTCGTAAACGTGAAGGTCGAAGTCTTGTGGCGTAAGGGTGGTTACTAATGCAAATAGCCATCTTCACTGATGGCTCGACATCTGCTAACGGTAAGCCAAACTGTGTTGGAGGGTGGGGAGCTGTGCTCCTCGTCCTTGACAATAACAGGCAAGTGCTTCACTACAAGGAGCTGTCGGGCGGTAAGAAAGGGACGACCATCGGAGAGATGGAACTGATGGCGGCATATGAAGCCATCAGAAGTCTGGACTTCGACAAAGCAAAGCATTGGAACATCCACATCGTATCCGACAGCCAGTATGTAGTGAACGCCTTCAAGGAGCGTTGCTACAAGTGGAAGATGGAGGGATGGGTTGACCGACCAAACCTTAACCTTATCAAGTCAATATACCGCATGTCCGAATACCTCAATGTCAAGTGGCACTGGGTTAAGGGGCATGACGGAAATAAATACAACGAACGAGCTGATGAGCTTGCAAAAGAAGCCAAGGAAAGGATGAAGGAATTGTGACGGTAGTAGCTTGGATTTTCCTAACTGTATTCGGGCTTATTGGTTTCTTATTCCTTCGCAAGTTGATGTTGGAGAAGGTGAACAAGCACGAGCTGTACTTGATGCTGTTCTCTATCATTGTTACCGCATTATCTGCGGGTGTTATATGGGGAGGGTTGTTCCGATGAGTCTAAAGAAACTTGCGAACATGGTAAAGAAGGAACAGAAGGCAAATAACAAGACCCCTGAGGAACTGTTTGTAGCTGTGCTCGACAAATTCCTCACTGGTCGTGACAATAAACGGTCAGGTAGATTGGCGTTTAACCCATCGAGCTACTACAAATGCGGGCGTATGCAGTTCTACAAGCTGACGGAACAGCCCGCCAAGAAGAAGCGTTATCCTCGCTCCGAGCGCATCCTTGACGTTGGTACTCAGCTTCACGAATGGGTTCAGACCCAGGTACTTATGAAGATGGATGGAGACGACAATTCCACGATCAAGCTGATTCCTCTTGAGGAACTTCCTACCTACGGAGCTGAAGGCATTGAGTGGATTAAAGAGCATAACGCCCCACCAATGGAGGTTAAATTCGTGGATAACCGATGGACGAAGAAGTTCCCGATCTCCGCAATGGTGGATGGGGCGTTGACATTCATGAACAAGGACATTCTGTTTGAGTTCAAGACCATTAACCCAACGGACTATGAAAAGATTATTGAACCGCTAAAAGACCACCTGAAGCAGGGTGCTATCTACTGTTTAGGAACAGGAACGAAGTACGTGATGTTCCTTTACCTTAACAAAGGTAACCAGGAGTGGAAGGCTTACATGGTTGAGTACCGTCAGGAGCAATTGGACTGGGTGGTAGCCCGCATCACTACTATTGAGGACTACGTTATTCGTGGGGAATTACCTCCTAAGGAGGAAAGTGCTAATTGCAAGTACTGCGAGTTCAAGTACCTATGTGACGCAGACATAAAGGAGCCGAAGAAGAAATGACCGTGATGAAGTGGGAACAGGAGCGTCGAGAGTGGGTCAAGTCGTTGAAAGAAGGCGACAAGGTTGCTTATTACAACACTATACAACATGGGTCTGAGAGACGATACAAGATTCTGACCGTCAAGAAGATTACTTCAAAAGGAAAGATTAGACTCTCTGACGACACTCTATTTGATGAGAAGGGAGACTATCGTTCTGGTACGGGATGGTACAGAAACTTCTACCGTCTTGAGCCAGTTACTAAAGAAATTATCGACCACATACGTAGGACTAAAATTCTTTACGATCTCAACAACACCAAGTTCGATAGCCTGACGTTGGACAAACTTGAAGAAATCATAAAGATCATCTCTTAACAATCACCACCTCGGTTCGTATAGAGAAAGTGTAAGGCGATTTAAGAACATCGAGGAGGAATTAGGATGAAAGAGCAACCAAAAGTTAGCCAGTTCTTCAATATCCGTAAGAACATCATAGAGATGGTTAAAGCCTTCCCTGAAGTTAAGGAGAATTACAACGAGCTTATATCTACCTACTGGGTACTATACGATAACCTGAAGGATATATCGGAGATTTGCAAGTCTACACCTGCTGAGACGATTACTCGCCAGTTCCGCAAATTGGTCGAGCTTGGAGAGGTTACACCACCTGTAAGGGTTCTTGAAGCTCGACAGGAGAAAGCTCGTGAGTTCCGAACAGAGTTCACAGCATTAGGGGGATGAGATGATGTTTAATAAGCAGGTTGATCCACAAGTTCTCACTGTAATAATACTTCTTTTCTTCTATGCTCTCGGCGTACTTAGCGGATTTTTGTACTACGGGGGTTAAGAGATATGGGAGATAAGTTATGGAAAGCATTCGAACGATGGGTAGGTAAAAACATATTTGACGGGGCTAAGCGGAACATGGGGTCGGGGGCAATCAACAAAACCGACCAAGGTGAAGATCGTACTGGTGATGTCATTCACCCTACCTACGAGATTGAGTGTAAATGTTATCAGAAGATTGCGGTATTTCGTTGGTGGGACAAGCTGAAGTTGGAAGCCAAAAAATCAGGTAAAACTCCTATATTAGTCATGAAAGAAAAGGGAGATAACCAGGATGTACTAGTGACTATTCACTATACCCACTTTAATGAACTGAAAGAAACAAAGAAAAAATTGGAGGAATTGACATGAACAAAAAATCAAAAGTATGGCTTGTCGTTGGTATTTGGGTGAACCTTTGGAATATTGGACTGAATTGTTACGTCCTTTGGCTAATAGCAAAGAAATTTGGTCTGTAATTGCCTAAGAAAAAATTGGGGGATTTATAGCAAATTTAATTCTCCTCGTTTTGGATTTGATTACATTACCTACTATGGTCGCTAATGTATATGTTTGAGGAAATATATCCAACAAAACTGAAAGGTGCGAAGTAATTAATGCCCACTATTACTCGACAGCATATCGAGCAAGGCATCGAAAACTTCACGTCAAGAGAATCTACCAAGTCTAAAATAGCTAAGGCGGGTCTACCAGTCCCGCCGAAGCCTGAGGACGCTGTGAATGGGGTTGACCTTTTCACGGAGTGGGAACAGATGAAACGAAGGTACGGTGGGGTGGCTAACGTGCCATTCTCCGAGCTAGGTGACTTCCTTGACAGGTGGACAACGATGATCTCCTATGCGAGATACTGTGAAGCCTTAGCTGACATCGACCAAGCTACTGCTCGGGAGATCAGGGACACAATCAAGAAACAATTGTACACGATACAGGAAGGTAGCCGCGAATTACGGGATGCCTCAGTTCATACGGAGCCTGTTTATATCGAATGGGAACAGACGTATACACAGAACCTCGCAACATTTATCACATTCCGCGCTCTACGCGAAGGATACGAGCACCGCGCAAATGCGATCTCTCGGGAGATAACCCGTAGGGGTAACGATAATCTGGATACGAGAAGACAATTGAACAGGGGGAATCTGGCATGAGTAAGGATTTTCGATTGGTTGAGTTGGGTCACGAGCTTTTGGGGTTGCGTCTGAAGAAGTCTGAGATTGAGATTGCTGAAACCCGAATCAAGGACGTTATCGCGGATATCCTTCGGGAGGAAGGCGTTGCAGAGAAAGTGGTTCCAGTGGATGAGCTTCATTGCCTTGCGTTCAAAAACAACTACCGTTACACGAAGTCCTTCGACAAGGATGGTCTCGCATCTAAGACTGGTCGTGAGCGTGATGAACTGGACTACCAAGGGGTGTCTGCTCTCGTTGAGAAGCAAGTCGTCACTTCCCATGTAGTTGGTCAGTTCCTCAGCGAGAATAAGTCTGAGTTTGTAACAGTTCGCAGACGCAAGCTTGAAAAGAAAAAGAAGTAAGGAGGTAGCGGCATGGAGATGAGCTTCCACAACTTAGTTCACGAGAAGATTATCCCGTTCATGCAGGGGAATAATCTCACGGATGGTACATTTAAGACCTCCGTGGGAGACTCCGCTGTAATCAAACGGGATAAGCACGGCTTCTACAGCGTGAAGATTACCACAAGGGAGGATGTACGACTTGGTAAGGTTTGATGTTGTGGTCAGGGATGGTAGTAGTTACGTAACGATATCACAGGGTTTCGAGCGAACTGTAATGGCTACAGGCATAGCCCTCGCTGACTTCAAGAAGTACCCGAAGATTAACAATGAGTACTCATACAGTGAGTATGTGTATAAAGTCCTTGGCGGGTTCACAGACTTGCTTCGCGCTTTGAATGAGGTTGATAAGTTTGATGAACGGTCGCTCAACAATGCTGTCGGTGCATTCGCTCCCTTCGTAACCATGAAGAAGGGTTGGGCAGAGATAGAAAAATTCGCAGAGGGGGAGTAATCAATGTCTGAAATCACCATTGACGAACGTGACGGTGAGAGAGTAAAGCTCCTCAATCAATTCCGAAAGGAGTTCGGGGAACAGTCGATGTTTCTCCTCGGTAAGTCCGAGAAATTGTTCGACATCAATGTTCGCTCCTCAGGTTCCTTGATGCTCGACCTTGCACTTGGCGGCGGGTACGCCCAGGGTCGAATGGTGTTCCTGCGCGGCGGTGAAGCGGCAGGTAAGACAACCTTGGCACTTATGGCTATCGCTGAAGCACAGCAAGTAGAGCCTGAACGCGACAATGCAATCATTGACTTGGAAAATGCCTTGAACCTTGAATGGGCTAAGACGTTAGGTGTTGACACTGACAAGCTGTTCATCTCTCAGCCAGATACATATGCTGAGAAAATCTACGGAATGATTCTGTCGATGCTTCGTAGTAAACGGTTTGCTTATATCGTACTGGACTCTACTGATGGTCTGATGTTGAAAAGCGAGATGGAGAATGATGACTTTGAGAAGGAGAATCGGGTGGGTGGTACGTCCAAGTTGAACTCCTCTGCAATGCGTAAGCTTGTCAATTCAGGTGAGTTGAAGAATTCTGGAACCACGTTGATATTCATTCAGCAGTTAAGAGACAAGATCGGAGCCTTCTCAATGTATGGTACACCTACAGATTCCTCAGGCGGACGAGCTTTCAAGCATAACTCCACCCAAACACTAGACGTTAGTAAGGGTGAGTTCTTTGCTAAGGGGTCAGGGGCGTCCAAAGTAATCCTTGGTCAGCAATCCAAACTCAAGGTATCCAAGAACAAAATCGCTCCGCCTTTTAAGACAGCTACCATTGATCTGTATTATGCACACGGCATGGACAGAATTATGGAGCTTGTGTCGGTAGCAAAGGAAGTCAGTGTACTAAGCGGTACATCCTGGCTTAAACTTGTTGACCCTACCACGGGAGAGATTGTACCTGATGCGGAGGGCAAGGAGCAGAAATGGAACGGTATCGCCAAGGCGAAGGAAGCAATAGAACAGGATGTTCAAGAAAACGGCGGTCAGCTTTACAACCTGATCTACGATCTTGTGCAAAAAACAATCAGGGGGTAAAAACGTATGGAAGCCATTGCTTGGGGTATTGGGGTTGCGGGGGTAGCTTATGCTACCTCCTTATCTTTAGGCTACTTACTCAATTATTTACTAGAGAAGAAAGCTCAGAAATTGTATGAGGAAGCTATTAAAGACTTAGTAGAAGAAAACAAAGAACAAATTATTGAGAACGTAGAGGGTGCGTTCACAACTAAGATTGCTCACTTCATGGAACAGGAGCGTTTAGCAAGAAAGCGAGAGGAGATCCTTCATGTCTAAGAGCCAAGGTCAGATCGCATCTAAACGTCAGGAGATGCGTATTACGCGCAGTTTACAGATGATCAAACAGGAAGCAAAGCGTGTTATGGCTTCAGGGGCGTTGTGGTTTGCAAAGAGTGATGTGGTAACACCGCTCTTTCAAATTGAAGCCAAAACTAAGGCAAGAAATTCTAAGTCTATAACCTTGAAAAAGGAGTGGATGGAGAAGATCGAGCAGGAAGCGTTCGATAACAGGAAAATTCCTGCTTTGGTATTCTCTTTTGGTGACAGCACTGACTACTTCGTATTACGAGACAAGGACTTCTACGCGATGGTTGAGGAGCTTTCTGAGTTGAGGGGGAAGGTGTATGGCGAGCAGTCAGATAACAGTTAAAGTCTGCGAGTTCTGCGGCAAGGAGTACAAGGATGATGATCGTTACGGTTATTGCCTTAACCACGAGTACCCTGTACGTCCGAAGCTGAAGCAGATTACTCGTGACAAGCAACGGGTCGGCGGGACGTTCAAGATTGTGGATTGGTTCTCAACCCGTGCAAGTGCAGGGTTAACTATAGAGCATGGGGAGACTGGTGAACAGTTCAACGTTTATATGTCTGATCTGTTCAAATATCTCGATGGTAAGGAGCTTGGTACTCTGACTCTTGAAGAAATCAAGAAAGGTCAAGCCTATGGATGGATGGTGTTAGATAATGCTTAGTGCTACAGCAGTTGGTTTCACAGTAGATGAGGTTACCCAGTTTTCCCACATAGCCTGGGCACTTCATGACCCTAGATCAGCCGCCGACCTGACGGAGAGAGAGTACATGCTTATGGCTAAGCAAATGGTATATCAATCAGATGTACTTGTATGCAATCTTAATCGTGAAGGACTTACTCCTGATGAGGTCGTCTTAATCCATTCTGCCTATACTAACTCTACACCTATTCTAGCAGTAGGATACAAGATTCTAACACCTCTCCTGAAAGAGATGGTGTCTCATCGTTTTGCTGATCTTGAGCATCTTGTTGACCATCTAATGGCTAACTACAAAATATCGAAATAACGGGGAGGAGAAGCAAAAAGATGGCGTTACTTGTAACTACACGACCTGCGGAAACAAAAATCATTAATGGCAAATGGGTTCTCGGTGAGGACTTTCTAAGCAAGTATCGCGGAAAACAACCTAGATGGGGCTTTGACGGTCTCGGTTGGGTAGTATATGTACGTACTTATGCACGGACAAAAGAGGATGGAACCCTTGAATCCATGCATGAAACGGCTGAACGTGTTACCTTGGGTAACTTCAACCTGATCATGACTGAAGGTAACTTCGTTGGACAAATAGACCCTACGGTAACGAAGGAGGAAGTAGAACGCTTCTATCACCTGTTCTTCAACCTTGCTCTCACACCGCCTGGACGAGGTTGGTGGATGAGTGGTACCGCATATGCCCTTACTTGCGGGGATGCCTTGAACAATTGTTGGTATACCGATGTGGTGCCCCAGGCTCGTCACATCGGCGGCAAAGTGCTTCACTCCACCCCGTTCGTGTTCACTTTCGATCAGGCTATGAAAGGCGGCGGTGTGGGCGCGGGCATCTACAAGGAGAACATCGACCAATTCGCTGTTACTTCCAACGAGGTTAAGCTCACGTTTGTAGTGAACAAGGGCAACGCAGTCATTCCTGAGCTAAAGCAGGTCGGAGTCAAGTTCATAACGAAAGAACAGTACACTTCCCGAATGAAGAAGAAAGGCAAGAACCACAAAAAGAACATCCGTTACTTCACTGTGCCTGATAGCCGAGAGGGTTGGGATGAAAGCTTAGCTAAGACCATCGACCTTCACTTCGAGAATCCTTCTAAGTATGCTTCCAAGCCAATTCGTCTATACGTAGACCTGTCTCTCATCCGTCCTCGTGGAGCGAAGATCGCTCGTTTCGGCGGCACAGCTAGTGGCTCAATGCCTTTAGCTAAGGGTCTCACGCAGATCAACAGCATCTTCAATCGTTCTGCTCAGGAGAATCGCCGCATTACTACCGTAGAAGCAGGTGACTGTATCCAAATCATCGGTACCGTGGTTGTAGCGGGCAATGTCAGACGAACGGCATTAATCCTTATTGGTGACGAGGACGATGTAGCGTTCATTGAGTCCAAGGATTACTCTAAGATGGGTCTTGAGCCTTCGCAGTGGAGATGGGCTTCCAACAATTCCATCATTATCACTTGTTCGACTCCTCGTGAACGTTTGAAGGATGCCGCAGGTTCGATCTACTTCAATGGTGAACCAGGAATTGTAAACATCGAACTTAGCCGTAATTATGGTCGCATCATTGACGGATTACAGGCACTTATTGATGGTCGTGCCCGTGGGACTAACCCTTGCGGTGAGGTTACGTTGGAGGACAAGGAGCCGTGTAATCTATTCGAGATCAATCTCGTGCGTTGCCGTGAGCTTGGGGTATCGTGGGAAGAAGCGGCATATCTAGCAACTCGTTACGCATATCGTGTGACCTTCATGCCTTATGAGTGGGACAGGTCGCGTGAAGTAGTGTATGAGAACCGCCGCACGGGGGTGGCAGTGACAGGGGTCTCTGACTATGAACTCTTGTACTGTGATGGAGACTATGACCTTCTTGCGAAAGATTTAGAGGAGCTATATGGTCATGTAGTGATGACTAACAAATACCACGCTAAGGCTCTAGGAACAAAGGAATCCATAAAGAAAACGACTGTTAAGCCTTCAGGTTCACAGTCCAAAGTAATGGGTGTGTCAGCGGGACAACACGATCACTGGGGTGAGTACTTCATCCAACGTATGCGTATCGCGGCAGATGCCCCTATTATGGACTTGATCTTCCAGTCGGGCTACCCTGTTGAATATGCTATCAACGGTCGTCATAACGATGGTACGCCAGTATATGATATGAACACTTGCGTGGTCGAGTTTCCTGTTAAGGCACCAACAGCAGGTCACCCTAAATTCCGTTCCTCCGCAGAAGTTCCTTTAATGGAGCAAGCTGAACGTCAGGCACTTCTACAAACGTACTGGGCTGACAATGCAGTATCGGCAACCCTAACGTTCAAGAAGGCTGAGAAACTTCCAAATGGTACTTGGAAGAACGGAATTCGTGATGAGGATGTAGTGGACGAGATTACTGAGGTGCTGACTAAGTACCAAAACGTGTTTAAATCCACTTCACTACTGCCACACCAAATTGGAACCTACGATCAAATGCCTTGGGAAACAATTGACAAGGTAGAGTATGATCGCCGTGTAGCTGAGTTGAAGGGGCGTCCTTGGGATTTTATGCAAGGCGGCTTGAGAGCTGTAGAAGATGAGCTTGAGCAAGATTGCGTAGGCGGGGCTTGCCCGATTCGTTAAATAAATAAGGCGTGATTCCTTCGGGAGTCACGCCTTTTTAAATTTGGAATCAACACGAATAGACCGATCCGCGTCCAGATCAGCCTAAGGTCTTGAATTTCCCAGGTATGTAAACGACAAAACCTCTGCGACTAGCCACAGATTCGTGTAAAGCAGTGGTACCACATTAGCTTTATACCCAATTTAACTTCTTATTATTCATGTCGTATAGAGAAATTAAGGAGGTGAAATTAGTGCGGAAAGAATGCACAAGCATAACCCCGTTAGAAAGAGAAGCTATCATGCGGTTCGTGGATGGTAATTTTACCTTTACTACTGATTGTCTATCAGGAATGTTAAGCCGAGGTCTAGTGAGAGCTAATGTGATGGAGTCCTTGGCTAATGGTGACATCATAGAGTACATCTTCGAGGGAAACAAGAGTTGTATCCTTGTGAAGTCTCGGATGAAGTTCTCAAACAAAAACGTCCTAGTAACCTTGCAATTGAAATCACGAGAGATCGTGAGTGTTGCATGGGAATCCGAGAGGGATACACCTAATCAATCGGAGTATAGCTCTAAGCTTGACATCATAAAAAACTTGAGCAAGCACGCTTAACTTAGGTTAAACCGTGTCGTATAGAGAAAGTGAGAAAGCGAAACGCTCTAAAACAAATTTGGAGGAATGACAAGATGCCACAAGTTATCAAAGCAAAAGACCAAGCGATCACTGAGGAGATCGTAAAACGCCTAATCGGTAAGTTCGTTCACGTCCCTACTAACTTCCATGATGTTGCTACACCTACTGGCGCGACTACCAAGGTCAACGTTTGGTTCGCAGGTGTTGTGGCAGGGTACGAGAAGGCTGTCATCGGATTCGACTATGAGACAGGTGAGTTCAATGAGAAACCAAAGACCTTCTTCAACGTTCACCTGACTGATGGTATGGGCTATGTTCTGACCAATGACTACGACCTTGAGATCAACGAACTTACTGAAGAGGAGTTCACTCAACTGGTTGAAGAACACAAGGAAGCCCAGAATACCCCTGAGATCATCCTCCCTGAAACACCGAAACTACAACTTCTTGACGGTGACAAGTAATGCGCGTAACTAAACATGCTCCAGAGTTTGCTACTAAGACTTTTGCCGCCACCTCTGCGGGTGAGGTGGACGCGAAGATTGATGAGTGGCAGGACTCCAATCCAAATGCTCTTGTTCTAGGTATGGAGTTGTCGAGCCACTGGAACGAACTTAATCAACAAGTTGAGTACGTTGTACTAATGACATATCAGGTAGGTGAAAAAGATGGGGTGTGAAAATTGTGGTAAGAAAGGCAAGGTGCAAGAGGTTCATGGGTTCATTCCTTACAAACGTATGGATACTAGCCGCCCAGGTTTCAACAAAGAGAATCCACGCAATGCAGGGTACGACATGTTTGCGAGACTTGATAAACCTGTAAGTCTCGAACCTGGGGATGTGGCAGTTATTCCATTGAACGTAGCTACTGAGATTCCTGCGGAAGCGGTGGGGTTGTTGTTCCAACGTTCCTCTACGTACCGCAAATGGGAAGTGAAGCTAACCAACGGTGTCGGTGTAATGGACTCCCTGTTCTGCGGGGATGACGATGAGTGGGCGGCTGAGTTCAAGAACGAAAGCAACACACGTATCATCATTTATGACGGAGATAAGGTCTGCCAAGCCGTGTTTCTTCCATTATATATGAAGGAACTGTACGAAGTGGCAGGGTTGAGTAACGAAAATCGCGGCGGGTTCGGTACTTCATTCGATAATGCAAAGGAGCTAAGCAGATGAATCCAGTGATTGAGAATAACTTTATGTACCACGCTCCAAATGAGGAGCAACGAAAGGCTTTTGAGGAGTTACGTGAGCAGTACAAGCAGATGGCTTACACCATCGGGCGACTTTGCCCGAACTCCCGTGAACGCTCCACTGCAATGACCAACTTGGAAACATCCATGTTTTGGGCAAATGCTTCTATTGCCCGCAACGGGGCGGTGAGCTGATGAGTGTCAGTAAACCTACTTTCTATCCACTGGTGCCGCTCAACAGAAAGGGAACTCAGACGGGGCGATTCGACTCCCGCCGACCAAACGTTTCCCAGTCTCCTCGCTCAAGCAGTAATGGCTTCGGCAGTTACTACGACTCCCAATCGTCCCCGCCCTACTACGAAGACAACAGCAGTAGTTTCGGAAACGACAACTGCGAAGGGAACGACTCAGGTTCATCCGATAGCGGCTCTGAGTAAATTCAACCATTACAGGAGGTAACCAAATGTTCAAAATATTACTAGCATTATTCATGAAAGCACCTAAGCACCGCATGGCGCGGGCACAAGGAAAGGTCAACGCTCATCTGAAGACGTTTCAGAAAGCTCGGGACGGTATTGATGTAGCAATTGATGACCTTAATGCCGCTAAAGCAGAAGCATTGCGCCGTGAGGAAAAGCTGAAGGACAAGCTTAATGTCCTTAACACTGAGAAGTCGGGCATTGACCGTGAGATTGCACAGAACTCCAAGCTGATCTCTAAGTTTGATGAGTTCTTGACTAAGGAGGACTAACATGAGACTGATTGCGGTTGAGGGGATTGACGCAAGCGGTAAAGAAACTCAGGTCAACAAGCTGTACCTTGCCCTGAAAAACAAGGGGTACGATGTGGCAGTCGTGGGATTCCCCCGCTACCACACCCCAATTGGTCAGGTTCTCCTTGACTACTTCAAGGGAGAAACCTCCCTGACGACTGAAGCGGTTCATATGCTTCTCGAAGCAGACCGCCAGGACTTCATGGAAGACCTCTTGCTACTGGAAGAAACGGGCTGTGAGTACGTGATACTTGATCGGTTTACCCTGTCTAATCTAGCTTTTGGGGTTGCCCGTGGAGTTGAACTGGACTGGCTTCGCGGTCTCGCGGAGAAGGTTCGGCAACCCGACATCACGTTCATCTTGGACATCTCGGCAGAGACTTCGTTCAAACGTAAGGTTAATCGAGACATCCTTGAACAGGACGCTGATTTACAAAACAGGGCGCGGGTCGTGTATCAAACGTTGGCTCGTAGGCTGTCTGAGGAAGAAGATTACCTCGTTCATGTCATTGACGCGAACACGGCAACCCCTGATGCACTTCATGAGGTGCTGATGTCCCATATCGAAACGCTGTACCTGGGTGTACAGTACCCCGAGGTGGCGACTGAAGAATAACCACAGGAGGTGAGAACATACCTTGGTCGCTCGTAAAAGAATCGCAGTAGTCGCTACGGCGGCAATCGCATCCGTGGTGATGTACGGAGGTCTTACGACCCCTAAGGGAACAGAGAATGAGCCTGTGGCAAGTACTACCGTCACTGAATCGGTTCATAAAAGAGAGATTAGTCTCGCGCCTGTTGTTCCTCTGGTACCGCAGGTGGGAGCAGAGCCTAAGAAAGCTGAGACAGTTGAGATAGCTAAGAAAGTAGAGAAACACGAAGTAAAAGCCGCTGAGGTGGTCAAGAAGGATGTGTCGGATATTGTTCCCCCGTCACACGAAACTATCGCGGCGGTGCTTGAGAAGTACATCGAGATGCACCATGGGAAGGCAGTCAGTAGGGATAAACTTCTAAAGTATATATCCTGGGCTGATACCTACACCCAGGATACGGAGATCGACCCTCTATGGATTCTCGCCATGATGTGGCAGGAAAGCAGGTTCCTTGAAAAGAGCAAATCATCCCATGGAGCTATTGGACTCCTACAGATTCTCCCTAGCACCGCTAAGTCCTTCGGTGTAAGCCCTAGTGAGCTTAATGACCCCGAGACAAACATTGACACTTCCATCAAGTACCTGAGCTATCTGTTAGACAGGTATGATGGTAACCTCCGCACGACTACTATTGCTTACAACCAAGGAGAAGGTAATGTAGCGAGAGGTAAGGCACGTTCCTGGTATTACACCAGTGTGAAGAAGCACTACGACAAAATGGCTCGGATGCTTGAGGAAGCAAGACAAGACCGTTAGGTTTTCATGAAACTGCCATAACCTACGGTAAAGGCTTCATTACAACCAATCATTCCGAGGAGGATTTACCCCAATGGCAAACACAAACGAAGTTGTATACAAGAAAGACCTTGTAGCTGAACTAGCTGATAAGGAGAAAATTACAAAAGTGGAAGCGGAGCGGCGCATTGACATTGTGCTAGATATGGTGACTGATAAGCTCGAAAATGGCAAAGATGTCAAACTGGCTAACTTCTTCAACTTCTTCAATCGCAAGCGCAATGCGAAGAATGCGAAGAATCCACAGACAGGTGAAGACATGGTTATCAAGGCTACTAAGACAGTAGTCGCTAAGATGACAAAGCCACTTAAAGACCGCATCCAAGGCAAGAAGTAGACCTTCAAAGCCAATGGCGGGGGTTTGTTGAAATACAACGGACTCCCGCCATTTTTATACCCAAAAGACAACGAGGAGGGCACATATGGAGAACTACCCTGACCACATTACTGATAATTTAGCCGTTTCTAACAATTACTATTCGATGGATTTGACAGGTAATATCCACAGGTGCAAGGTGGACGAGAGTTTCCTCGGAGACTGTATGTTGGTAAACGAGAACCTAATATGGCACTCGGTTCATAAATACATCGGCAAGCCTGAAGCGATTGTCAGAAATCACTGTGTAGAGAAGGATGACATTCTTCAATTAGGTAGAATGGGGTTCATCAAAGCTGTTAAGGCTTTTGACACGGAGCGGGGCGTGAAATTCAGCTCATTTGCTGTAACAGCCATTGTAAGGGAGATCAGATGCTTCCTCCGAGACAGTGCCAGTATTATCCGCCCAACCCGCACGGCAAATGAGCTAATTAACCGAATCAATAGGGTAGAGTACGAAATGGGTTACCTTCCTAGCATCTCCGATATTGCTATGATGCTAGATGAGGATGAAGAGAAGATCACTAAAGCCCTTCGGGTAGGAAAAGGTGTAAAGTACCTTGATGAGCCTGTAGGGTCGGATATTCAACAATCTCAAGTGGTGACCCTTCTTGACATAATCGACAGCGGCGAGGGTATCGAGGATGGTGTAGTAGATAGAGTATATGTGGACGCTGTAATAGAGTCTGTGAAACGAAAGCTCAATGAGAAAGAACTTAGTGTTCTGAAACGAAGACTAGAAGGATTTAATCAGACTCAGACCGCTGACATTGAAGACATTAGCCAAATGAGAGTATCGAGAATTATGAGAAAGGTAGCTCGGATGCTTGATAGCCATGAATATGATGTCGGGGTATAAGCAGACTAGAACAAGGAAAATATTAGGGGGAAGGGATTGATACTGATGAGCGAGGACAGTCAGCAAGAGGGGCTAATGGTGGAGGATATTGTGGTTGATATGGGTCACAGTACGTTAATCGTAAGTGGGTCTCCTTCCCCTGAAGCCTGTGAGCGGTTCATTAAGATACTGTCGGAGATGAAAGCCGAACAGCGTTCTAATCGCATCAAAGCCTGATAAAACGCCCAATCTGATAGTTGTCAGATGGGCGTTTTTGTATTAAACTGAGGAAAGAATATACATGAGGAGTTAGTAAAAGAGCCAAGGAAGGGTGGTAGGGAGAACCTTGAGTAAGTATGAAAAACACGACATAAGGCACGTAGCCATCTACCTCCGTAAATCTAGGGGAGATGAAGATAAAGACCTAGATAAACACAGGGATGAATTGGTAGAACTGTGTTTACGGAATGATTGGCAGTATATCGAATACGCGGAGATCGGGACAGGGGATTCCATCCTCGCTCGTCCCAAAATGCAACAGCTTTTAGTGGACGTAGAAGCACAATCATTTGATGCTGTAGTGGTAATTCACTATGACCGACTCGGGCGGGGTGACAAGGTTGACCAATCCCGAATAGAGAAGACATTCGCTATGTCGGACACTCTTATCATCACCCCTCAGAAGGTATTTAACCTGAATGACGAGTCCGATATGATGCTCGCAGACTTCCAAGGGATGATCGCCCGCCAGGAGTACAAGGCAACGTCAAGACGTATGCGTGGTGGTAAGCGGCGGGGTGCTCTAGCGGGTAATTGGAGTAATGGAACGCCACCGTTCCCTTACATATATAATCGTTTAACAAAGAAAGCTGAACCTAGTGAGATCAACCTTCCAGTGTACCGTAACATGATCGAGAGTGTGCTCAACGGGTACACGACTACTGATATTGCCTGGGACTTAAATAAAAAGGGTATCCCCTCTCCACGCAATCAGCTTTGGACTCCTGAGGTAGTAAGACGCATCGTTTGCGATGAAGTTCACCTCGGGAAAGTCATTGTCGGTAAAAAGACAAAGCACCCAACGATGGGGACGATTATGCTGAAGCCTAAAGAAGAGTGGGTTGTCGTGAACAACGCTCACAAGGCAGTTAAGACTCAGCGAGAGCATGACAAGATCATGTTTATCATTAGCCGAGAGCGTGAAACCCCTAACGCAGGGAAAGCGGGAAAACACGCTTTCTCAGGGATAATAAGGTGCGCTATTTGTGGTAACACATTGGCGATACAGAAACGGTCTAACCGCCCCCATGACTTATTGAAATCTTGTAAACACTATGACCATTGGGGTAACCGATGCATTAATATGGGGAGTTCAATGGAGATCATCGAGGAGAACGTCTTACAAGCGATACTGCTTAAAGAGTTAGAGTTAGAGGAAGCCATCAAGAAGGGTGTGACTCTGGATGACATCCGCAACCTTCTGGCTATGTCTGAGAAGAAGCTTGAAGAAATCAAGGAGCAAGAGAAGGCGATAGATCGCATCTATAATGCCTACGAGAAAGGTGTTTACTCAGATGAAGTGTTCGCTGAACGGAAGGATAAGGCTGAAGCTGTTCTGTACAAGCTGACCCAAGAGTATGAGTTCATACAGAAAGAGTCAGATAATACACAGAATGCAAGGAACGAGGATATGCTCGTTACCATCAGAGAAGTTAGGGATATAATTACGGAAAGCAAAGACCCTAAAACATGCAATCGTGCTTACAAGTCAATCATCCACAGTATCATGTGGTCTAGGGAATCAATTGAATGTAAGCCAACGGTAAAAGTAAATTTTCTGTAGGGGTTTAGCGCGTCTAAACGGTCAAATTCTGACCTGTTGCTAGTTGGCTCTTTCAACGACATCACACGGAAGCGTTATCTTACCCATTTCAAAAGTAGGCTTTGGTTTTGCTTCTGGAGGTAGTGAATTCAAGATTACTGGAGATCATCATCCTGACCACAGCCATCCATTTGGTGGAGGTAGTGGTGGAGGTGTGTCTATTACTCCTGTTGCTTTTTTGGTTGTCGGTAAGCAAGGGGTTCGTTCTATTCCACTGGAAAACTCGACACATTTGTACGATCGCATCCTAGACTCCATTCCACAAATTGTGGATAAGTTCTCCGGTATGTGTAACAACAAGAAGAATCAAGGTGAGGAAAGCTGTTCACATACGGGAACATATACACACCAAGTGCAAGAAGATCTAGGGGATTTGCTAGATAAGCAATAAAATGTGGATATGTTTCACTGATAAAAAAGAGCCGTTGGGGGATCATCTCCTCAACAGCTCTTTTTTGCACTTCCAAATACCTGTATTACTGCTCTAGTTCAACTAGAAGATCCCCTACCTCAATGCTATCTCCTTCATTAACGTGTATAGCTTTAATTGTTCCGTCCGCAGGTGCTTGGAGGGTTGTCTCCATTTTCATTGCTTCACTAACAATTAAATTATGTCCACGGGAGATGGAATCGCCTGGTTTTACTAATACTTTTAGAATTTTACCTGGCATAGAAGCGCCAATATGGCCTGGATTCTTACGGTCAGCCTTTAAGCGTACCGAAGCCGATACTTGTGCAGATAGATCACGTACCGTAATAATACGGTTTTGGCCATTCAAATCAAAGTTTACTTTGCGGGTTCCGTCAGGGAGTACTTCTCCAATATTGTTGAGTTTAATAATTAAGGTCTTCCCTTGTTCAATCGTAACGGAGGTTTCTTCACCTAAACGCAAACCATAGAAGAAAGTTGACGTTTCTAAATTGGACAGGTCACCATATAGTTTGGTTGTTTGTTCATATTGTAGGAACACTTGTGGATACATGATGTAAGATAGAACTTCCAGATCATCCACCTTGCGTTCCGCTTTTTCTTCTACTTCTTGTTTTACCTTGTCAAAATCGATAGAGGAAAGCAATTCACCAGGTCGGCATGTAAATGCTTTTCGTCCTTTTAAAATAATATGTTGTAGCTTTTCTGGGAAACCATTAGGCGGTTGTCCTAGATAGCCTTGGAAGAATTGAATAACACTGTCTGGGAAATCAATTCGATCCCCTTTTTCATAAATGTTCTCTTCATCCAAGTCATTTTGGACCATAAACAGAGCCATATCACCAACTACTTTGGAAGAAGGTGTTACTTTTACAATATCGCCAAACATTTTATTGACAGTGCTGTACATTTTCTTTACTTCGTCCCAGCGACCTTCTAAACCAACGGCCTTTGCTTGTTGCTCTAAATTAGAATACTGACCACCTGGCATTTCGTGTTGGTAAATTTCAGCACTAGTGGATTTCATATCGCTGGCAAAACCTTGGTACATCGGGCGAACATCTTCCCAGTAATCCGATAGTTTATTGAAGCCGTCTAGATCAAGCTTTGTATCCCGTTCAGTTCCTTCTAGCAAGGCTACAAGGGCATTAAGGCTTGGTTGAGAGGTGAGACCAGACATAGAGCTTACAGAAGCATCTACAATATCTACCCCTGCTTCAATAGCTTTAACTAACGTAGCACCACCATTACCAGAACTGTCATGTGTATGCAGATGAATCGGAATGCCGATCTCCTGCTTCAGAGCATGGACAAGCTGATAAGCCGCATATGGTTTTAAGAGTCCTGCCATGTCCTTGATAGCAAGAATGTTGGCCCCTGCTTTTTCTAGCTGTTTGGCAAGCTCTATATAATAAGATAGGGAGTATTTTGTTCGATTTGGATCAAGAATATCGCCGGTATAACAAATGGCTGCTTCTGCGACCTTGCCTGATTCACGTACAGAATTAATGGCAAGCTCCATACCAGGCAACCAGTTTAGGCTGTCGAAAATACGGAATACATCAATCCCATTCTCAGCAGATGCTTTAATAAACGCTTTAACGCCATTGTCTGGGTAATTGGTGTAGCCAACTGCATTTGCTCCACGCAACAGCATTTGGAACAAGACATTTGGAATTTTTTCGCGTAACAGACGCAATCGTTCCCATGGTGATTCACTTAAGAAGCGCATGCTGGTATCGAATGTTGCACCGCCCCACATTTCCAAGGAAAATAAATCTCCGCCCATTTTACCCGTTGCTTCAGCGATAGCAAGCATATCGTAGGTACGTACTCTTGTAGCAAATAAGGATTGATGGGCATCCCGGAAGGT
The DNA here is from genome assembly GCF_002706795.1 of Brevibacillus laterosporus DSM 25. Classification (NCBI taxonomy): domain Bacteria; kingdom Bacillati; phylum Bacillota; class Bacilli; order Caryophanales; family Paenibacillaceae; genus Brevibacillus; species Brevibacillus laterosporus. The sequence goes on along the minus strand of NZ_CP017705.1, from coordinate 1,080,998 downwards.
GGTATCTGTAAGCAAAACTTTATTTTGGGCTTGAATCCATTTTGTTAAGCCTTCAACGCCTTCTAGCTCCAAAATTTGTTTTGTACCGGCCGGATAAGGCTGGTCAAATGGTGTTTTTGGTACACGAGGAGAATGAAATAGCGGTTTCTCCTCTTTAGTTAGCCCAGGATAGCCATTAACTGAGATATTTCCAATATAATTAAGCAAACGTGTACCACGGTCTTGTACACCAGGGAATTTGAACAATTCCGGCTTTGAATCAATAAACGAGGTATTATAATTGCCTGATAAGAAATCAGGATGTGTCACCACGTTTTTCAAAAATGGTAGATTGGTCTTGACCCCGCGAATCCGAAATTCTCGTAAGCTACGTAGCATTTTACGTGAAGCTTGTTCAAACGTATTTGCATAGGTACAAATTTTAACAAGTAGGGAGTCATAGTATGGTGTAATAACAGCCCCAGGGTACCCATTGTTTCCGTCCAAACGTACGCCAAATCCTTCGCCAGAACGCCATGCCAGCAATTTCCCAGCATCAGGGATAAAGCCGTTTTCTGGATCTTCTGTCGTAACGCGACATTGGATGGCATAGCCGCTCATTGTAATGTCATCCTGCGAAGTAATACCTATTTGAGGATCGCTTAAATGTAAGCCTTCTGCTACACGGATTTGGGTTTGCACGATATCAATGCCAGTAATCAGCTCTGTAATCGTATGTTCTACCTGAATCCGTGGATTTACCTCAATAAAATAAAATTTATTATCTGGTGTGAGTAAAAACTCAACGGTCCCTGCATTTGAATAACCAGCCGTTTTCATTAAGGTTAGGGCGGCTTGGCAGATTTGTTCACGTAGCTCGTCAGAGAGTGTTGTACTTGGTGCTACTTCTACGACTTTCTGATGACGGCGTTGGATAGAGCAATCGCGTTCAAATAAGTGAACCAGATTACCATACTGATCTCCTATGATTTGTACTTCAATATGTTTTGGATTTTCTAGGTATCGTTCCAGATAAACCTCTGCGTTTCCAAAGGAAGAGTTGGCTTCTGAGCGGGCCCTTTCCAATCCTTCCTGCAATTCCTCTGGACCCCGAACAATTCGCATACCTCGACCGCCGCCGCCGGATACCCCTTTGATAATGATAGGGAAACCTGATTGACGCGAAAAATCTAAGGCTTCATCCAAAGATTCAATGGAGTCTTCCGTACCTGGGATGACTGGGATACCAGCCTCAATTGCCAGTTTACGGGCTTCTACTTTATCACCAAATTTTTTGATTAAATCTGAAGAGGGACCAATAAAAATAATTCCTTCTTCCTTACAACGACGAGCAAACTCCTCATTTTCCGATAAGAAACCATAACCGGGATGGATAGCATCGATATTGTGTCTCTTAGCAATCTCAATGATTCCCTCGATATCCAGATAGGCTTCAATTGGTCCTTTTCCCTCGCCAATTAAGTAGGATTCATCGGCTTTAAATCGATGTAGTGAAATATTGTCTTGCTCTGAGTAAATGGCAACAGTACGAATTGTTAACTCAGTAGCTGCGCGGAAAATGCGAATAGCAATTTCTCCACGGTTTGCTACTAGCAGTCTTTTAATTTTTCTCTGCTCCATGATTTTTCTCCCCTATCGGTATGTAAGTGGTAGGTCAACAACTCTATCATGTGCTTTCTTTCCATGATACAAAAAAACACTTGTATTTACATTATTTTTTGTACCATTTTTCTTGCCTTTTCAGCTAATGAGACAAATTCGTGACTTTATCTACAACTATACCCAAAAAAGGTAGTTTTGAACAAAACGATAAAGAAAGTTAATTTTTAGATTTTCATAAGGATGGTCAAAATAACTCAATTAGAGAGGAAACATACTTTTCTTCTCCTACGAAACATTATAAAATAGGTTAGCGTTAATCAAGAATCATAGATTGCACCGTTATGTAATGTGAATAGGAGAATACTTATTATGAAACTAATGATCGTGGTGGTGGTTACCATGTTGATTAGCTGTGTAGAAACGGTGTCCTATGCTGCACGACTTTCCGGTGCACGTACAGGAAAAATTGGTGCTTCTACTTCGCTTTTCAACATATTGGTGTTATTCGCCCGGTTTGCTGTTATGAGTCAGTCCATTCTGTTGGCCTCGATGCTTGAAGCTGTTACTCGTTTTAAGGATAAGATTCCATTCATGAACTACGAGGAATTAATTAATGATTTGTTAATAAATTTTCGCATTGTTTTGTTTGGAATGAGCATGGGTATCGTGTTGGGGATGTTTCTGTTGCCTACAGTTGCACGTGTGCTAGCCATTGGTACACGTAAATTGGATAAGCATGGTAGTGTTCCTAAAATTTTTCGTAGAGAAGGCATCCTGCGTCTATTTTGGAAAATGCCCTCCCAATTTTGGATTCCATCGTTTCGAAATAATTGGCAGATTATAAAAGAAACCCGTATAGGTGCTAATTTCTTTTGGATGAATGCCATTATTTTTTCATTCTATTCCATTGCTATCCTATCATCGCTGTATGCAGGGGTCCTCGTGCCCGATCATCGTACGGTAGCGAACCAAATGGCTACGGTCATTAATGGAGTGGGAACCATTTTATTGGTTATTTTTGTTGACCCGATCTGTTCAAAGCTACTCGATGATGTAGTTAGTGATGCACGACCTTATAAGGATTTAAAGGTTACGGTATTTCATCTCGGTGCTGGACGGTTACTGGGTACAGTAATTGCACAAGTTTTACTATTTCCATTTGCCTACTTGATATCACTCATTGCACCACATATTTAGGAAGAACAAGAATAGTACTACTTGGAATGCCCGAAACGGCTGTTAGGTGCTTCCTCTTACTAGCAGTATATAAGTGTGACCTTCACAGCGCAATTCCTCCCAAAATGGGGAATGCGCTTTTTTTGCTGTTTATCTGATGAAGTCCACAAAGGGCATAAAATTTCTACTAGACGTGAAAAAAGGCAGTATTTAGGAGGGTTTTTAAATAGCAAATAAACTCCTGCCTATGTTAGGTAGTGGAAGCCAGATGATAAAATTAAAATAATCTGATCCTGATATGGATGGTGTATTTTGCATGAAACGGTTTACCGGTTCTTTTTTTTGTCCAAATTAGGGAGAGGAGGGAATCATATGGACCTGCTTAGAAGAGAGCCAGTGGAGATTTGGAGACTACTTATTCCACGAAAACAGTGGTTATTTGCTCAAGATACTGATCCCAGCGAATTTATTTTTGGCTATCGAGGTAAAGTGTATGTAGTAAACGAGGATGGTTCTGTGATTTCACTACCTAGACCCCTACAAATAGATCGGATGAGTGTTGTTCAACTACTCGATTTAATGGTGATGGGCTCGGGTACATTTGATTACGATGATAATGGCATTTTTGATGTGGGTGGTGTGTTGAAGGATATGGGCTATATGGCGGCCATTGGATCGGAGAAGTATGATTATCATGTAGAGATTGTTAATACTCTTGATCCAGATACGATGAGTAGCCGCTATACTCTAAAGGGTGTAAGCTTCACATTTGCCTTATATCACGCTATCCTGCGATGTCATGAGTTAAATCTAAAAAGTGACGGGCTATTTGAACATGAAGTGAAAGAAATCGTAAAGATTGAACCTAGAAAACATAGATCGAAACGCTATTTACATTAAGAATTACATTTTTAAACGTTTTGATAGTGAAATGTTTCATAAAAACATGTATGATAATTGTACTACATAGTTACAAAGTTAGAGGAGGGTTACCTATGTCTACAATTGAACGTCAAGGTGTCGTTACTTTTAAAGACCAACCAGTTACACTACTAGGTCCAGAAATTAAAGTGGGAGATACAGCTCCTGAGTTTTCCGTGCTTGCAAACAACCTAAGCCCAGTTACACTGGCTGATTCCAAAGGTACGATTCGTCTTATTTCTGTAGTGCCATCCTTAGATACAGGTGTTTGCGATCAACAAACTCGCCGTTTCAACGAAGAGGCAGCTAAATTAGACAATGTAACAATTCTGACCGTTTCTGTAGATTTGCCATTTGCCCAAGCACGTTGGTGTGGAGCTGCTGGCATTGATAAGGTTCAAACTGTATCTGATCATCGTGATCTTTCTTTCGGTTTGGCTTACGGTGTAGCTATTAAGGAACTTCGTTTATTGTCCCGCGCAGTATTCGTTGTAGATTCTAATGATAAAGTTGTTTACGTAGAATATTTGCCAGCAGTAGGCCAGCATCCTAATTACGAAGCAGCAATCGAAGCGGTAAAAGCAGCGAAATAAGGAAGGGAACATTCGCTGTTTCTTTTTTCATAAAGGAAATAAAAAAGTCTTCTCAATTAGAGAGGGCTTTTTTCGTTTGAAAAAGTTAAGTGCGATAAAAAAATTTTAGCATTTAAGAATAATGGTTCTCTATGGTTTTTTTGTATGAATAAATGATAACAATTGGCAAAAATGTTGACTTTTATAGATGTGCTACCCCATAATATGGATAAAATTGTTTTTATAAAATTTTAATTTATCACATAATTCATTCTACTACTCGTGCAAAGCAGGTGACCTATGGAGAAAAAACAGACCGAACCTTTGCTGGAAATCTCTAACCTAGAAGCTGGCTTCCGTATTAACAAACAATTTTACAATGCGGTAGATGGTGTTTCCTTTACGGTTGATCCTGGCAAAGTGATTTGTATCGTTGGAGAATCAGGTTGCGGAAAAAGCGTCATGTCTTTATCCATTATGGGATTGTTACCAAAAGAAACAGGAAAAGTGGCAAATGGAAGCATTCTTTTCCAAAATAAAAATTTGGTGGGACTCCCAGCAGATGAATTGAATAAAATACGTGGAAAAGAGCTGGGAATGATCTTTCAAGAACCTATGACAGCATTAAACCCCGTGTTTACGATCGGATTCCAGATAGAAGAGGTTTTGTTTAATCATCTGAAAATTTCGAAAAATGAGGCAAGAAGTCGTTCCATTGAATTGCTCTCACATGTTGGAATCCCACGACCAGAAAAACTTGTAGACCAATATCCTCATCAACTATCGGGAGGAATGAGGCAACGTGTCATGATCGCCATGGCCATTGCATGTCAGCCAAAGCTACTGATTGCCGATGAACCTACTACTGCATTGGATGTGACGATTCAGGCACAGATTTTAGAACTATTACGTGACATTCAATCCAAGAGTGGGATGTCTGTCATGCTGATTACACATGATTTGGGAGTAGTAGCTGAGATGGCAGATGAAGTGATGGTTATGTATGCCGGTAAAATTGTGGAGCAAGGTAGTGTAGAACAAATTTTTTATGAGCCAAAGCATCCATACTTACAGCTGTTGTTAGAGTCTATTCCTAAATTGGATGAAAATAAAGACCGACTATATTCCATAAAGGGAATAGTGCCATCACTGGTCAACATGCCAAGGATAGGATGCAGATTTGCTTCCCGATGTCCAAAAGTCATGCCAGAGTGCACCGCGGTCTCGCCAGAGCTAGGTGATATTGGTGATTCACATAAAGTGCGTTGCCTACTTTACCCTCAAAGCCAACCTAACGAAATTGCGGAGGCGTCGCTATGAACCAAACCACTGCTCATACAAAAACAAAAGCTTTGCTAGAAGTCAAGAATCTTAAAAAATATTATCCAATCACAGGTGGCTTATTTAAACGAAAAATTGGTGAAGTGAAGGCAGTAGACGATATTTCATTTGTGCTAAGAGATGGAGAAACACTTGGACTGGTAGGGGAATCAGGCTGTGGAAAATCGACAGCAGGACGTACCATCTTGCGGCTAACGGACCCGACAGCCGGTAGCATTTACTTTGATAATAACGACATTACAAGCATGAAAGGAAAACAGCTATGGGATACTCGTCAACATATGCAAATGGTTTTTCAAGATCCCTACGCTTCGTTAAATCCTAAGATGATGGTAGGACATTTGGTGGCTGAACCAATCCGTAATTACACCAATCGGACGGAAAAAGATATAAAAGCTGAGGTTATGGAGCTACTTATACGTGTCGGGTTACCAGAAGAGGCTTATTATAAATATCCTCATGAATTCTCTGGTGGTCAACGTCAACGGGTTGGGATTGCAAGAGCACTGGCGTTAAAGCCTAAATTAATTTTGGCAGACGAGCCTGTTTCGGCTTTAGATGTATCAGTCCAATCACAAGTGTTGAATCTTTTGCAGGATTTACAGGAAGAATTCAAATTATCCTATTTGTTTATAGCTCATAACTTAAGTGTTGTTAAACATATCAGTGATCGGATAGGGGTTATGTATCTCGGGCGATTGGTTGAAGTAACCGATAAGCATAGCTTGTATAAAGAGCCATTACATCCATACACACAAGCGCTACTATCTACAATTCCTGTTCCTGATCCACGAGCTAGATTCAACCGAGAGCGAATTATTTTACAAGGAGATGTTCCTTCACCTGAGAAGCCTCCTGCTGGCTGTGCTTTTCATCTTCGCTGTCCATATGTAAAGCAGGAGTGTAAAGAGATAAAACCGAGCTTGAAGGAGGTGAGCGAAGGACATCAAGTTGCTTGCCATTTATATTAGTCAACTAACTTTAATTAGAATAAAATAAGGGGGATTATTACATGAAAAAGAAAAATACAGTTGTTTTGTCAGCTTTTTTAGCTCTATCAATGGGCATAGTAGGGTGTTCTAAGCCAGCGGATACAACACAAACCAAACCAACTGAGCCAACACAAGCGGCTACCACTGAACAACAACCTAAAGATGGTGGAAAAATTGTCTATGCCTATGAAAGCCCGTTTCAAGGCTTATTGGATCGTGGTTTTTATGAAGGGGATGACGATGATCGAATCCTGCGCTTTATGATGGACCCCTTGCTAGATACAGGAGATGATTTGAAAACCTATTCGAAGATCGCTTCCTGGAAAGAAAGTCCTGACCACTTAACCTATACGTTTACCCTTAAAAAGGGCGTAAAGTGGCACAATGGTGATGAGTTGACGGTTGAGGACTGGTTATATGCCTTTGAGGTAATAGGACATAAGGACTATAAAGGATCACGCTATTCGAATGTAAAAATGATTGCAGGAATGGATGAATATAATAAGGGAGTTGCAAAAACCATTTCTGGTGTAAAAATTATTGATCCGTACAATATTGAAATCAAAATTAAAAAACCTATGGTAAATTTCTTAGATAATATTTGGTCGAATCCAATGCCGAAAAAATATTATGCAGGCATCTCTGTAAAAGACCTACCAAATTCTCCAAAGGTTCGTCAGCAGCCGATCGGACTTGGACCATTTAAAGTGAAAAAAATTCAACCAGGTGAGTTTGTTGAACTAGAGCGTTTTGATGATTACTGGCAAGGCAAACCTCGTTTGGATGGTGTTATATATAAAGTCATTGACGGAAAATTAGCAAATAGCTTGTTGAAAAAAGGCGAAGTTGACATTATGGCAATTCCGCGTTCCCAGGTTAAAGAGATAGAAAAAAATGATAATTTGATATTGAAAGAAGTGGATGAGCTAGCGTATAGCTATATTGGATTTAAGCTAGGTCATTGGGATGAAAATAAAAAGGTAAATGTGATGGATAATCCAAAATTTGCTGATAAGCGGTTACGTCAGGCGATGGCCTATGCGCTGGACCGTAAAGCGTTGGCTGATGCCTTTGAAAATGGTAAGGCTGTACCACTTAACTCACCAATGCCACCTGTGAGCTGGGCAAAGGTTCCTGCTGACCAAATTAATGCGTACGAATACAATCCTGAGAAAGCAAAACAGCTATTAGACGAGGCTGGATATAAGGATATTAATGGGGATGGATTCCGGGAAGATCCGCAAGGTAAGAAATTCACAATTAATTATGATGCGATGACACGTGACGAGACTGCCGAACCTCGGGCACAAGCAGTGATGCAATTCTGGAAAGAGGTAGGTTTAGATGCAAAGCTAAATGGTGGAGCATTAAAAGAATTTAACCTATTCTATCGAACAGTCGAAAAAGATGAGCCAAGTGTTGAGGTGTTTGCTGGAGCTTGGGCTCTGGCAAATGATCCTGATCCCACAGGTTTATGGAAAATAGATGCTTTCTGGAATTTCCCTCGATGGGTAAATGCGGAATCAGACAAATTGATTGAAGAAGGAATTAGTGAAAAGGCGTTTGATGAAAATTACCGTAAAGAAGTTTATTTTAAATGGCAAAAACTAGTCAACGAAGAAGTGCCGATGATTATCTTGCACGCTCGTAAGGATATTACCGCGTATAACAAACGTCTACAAGGCGTTCACACCAACTCCTTTACCAACCAGATAGATACACATAAATGGTGGGTTACCAACTAATACAGCTGTAGAACAAGGGGAGTGTACGAATGGTTGCGTTTGCGCTGCGGAGATTTTTTACCATGATTCCAATTTTGATTCTGATCTCCATTGCGGTGTTCACCCTGGCAAAATTAATGCCAGGGGACGCCCTTTCGGGGAAGATTGACCCTAATAATGCCAATCCTGAGTATATAGCCAAAATGCGAGAATCACTCGGATTTAACGATCCGATTCCTGTTCAATATGGACGCTGGGTGGGTGGCTTTTTACAAGGAAATTTAGGTGATTCATTCAATCATAAAATGCCAGTTACTCAGCTAATTGGTGAACGGTTACCTAATACCATTTTTCTGATGAGTATGTCCTTGATTTTTACTTATCTGGGCGCTTTGGTGATGGGGATGATTGCAGCACGGCGTCGTTTTACATGGATAGATAATATCATTGTGACGCTAAATTATGTTGGATATGCCATTCCATCGTTCTTTGCAGCTATTGTGTGCATATATGTGTTTGCCATTTTATTGGGCTGGGTACCCGCGAGCGGTTCCATCGGCGTGGATGTTGATCAGGGAACCCTATCTTACTATTTGAGCAAAATAGGACATACGATTTTGCCTGCTACTGTACTAGGTCTATTTAATACGGCTGCCTATACACAATTTTTGCGCAACGACATTATCGAAGGAAGCGGCAAGGATTATGTACGTACAGCAATGGCAAAAGGCACAGGTGAAACAGCTATTTATAACAAGCATATTTTGCGCAACTCTCTTATCCCGATGGTAACATTTCTAGGACTTGATATTGGTAACCTACTTGGGGGAGCGGTAATAGTCGAAACCATCTTTACTTATCCTGGACTGGGACAACTCTTTATCAACTCCGTTAACAACCGAGATTATTCTGTCGTTATGTCGATCACTATGCTGCTAACCTTTATGGCGCTATTAGGAAACCTGATAGCGGATTGGTTGTACAGTGTCGTTGATCCTCGGATACGATTGAAATAGGGAGGAAAGAGGTATGGAACCCGTAATTACAACTAACAGTCCAGAGGCTTCTGCTCATCAGGGGAAGCGTCGGGGAACTTCTCCATGGGCTATCGGAATGCGCAAGTTTACAAAAAATAAGCTGGCAATCGCTAGTATCATTTTTCTAGCATTGATCTTTCTAATCTGTTTTTTAGCAGACTTTTTGACTCATTATGATCCCATTAAGATTGATATCCGCAATTTGAACCAAGCCCCTAGTTCTGAGCATTGGCTAGGTACAGATAAAGGGGGACGTGATGTTTATACACGCCTTTTATATGGTGGACAAATTTCGCTCACTATTGGTCTCTCCATTACCTTATTTGTCGTGATCTTCGGTACCCTAATAGGGTCTATGGCTGGTTACTTTGGCGGAGTGGTGGACAATTTACTTATGCGTTTTACGGATTTTATTATTACATTTCCGTTTCTCATTTTCGTTATCGTATTAAACTCAGTCTTTACGGCCTCGGGTGTATTGACACTTATTACAGTGGTCAGTGTACTTAGTTGGGGGTCTACCGCGAGGATGGTACGCGGAAAGATTTTAGCAGAAAAAGAGAACGAATATGTGCATAGTGCTGTCTCAATTGGATGTACGCCCGCACAGGTTATTATCAAGCATATTTTACCTAATGTTATCTCCACTATCATTGTACAAGGGGTTTATCTGTTGGCTTCCATGATCGTAGTAGAGACAGGGCTTAGCTTCTTAGGATTTGGTGTTCCTTCTAACGTACCATCGTGGGGGAATATCATGTCAGATGCAGTCTCTCCAGAAGTAATTGAACAACAATGGTGGATTTGGCTACCAGCAGGTGCTTGTATTACGTTGACAATTTTGGCGATTAACTTCGTAGGAGAAGGATTAAAAGACGCTTTTAATCCGAAATCACTACGCTAGCAAAATACACAACTATCTTAGACGAAGCTCTTCTTGCACTGTTTTCTCTTTAGAGGACGCAGAGTGAGGAGGGCTTTTGTGCTATACTAACGGTAATCATTTCTCAGAGCGAGGATATAAATATGAAAGAGCTGTTATTACGTTTTCATGCAAGTGAGCAACAAGCAGGGCGAAGTTTGCGAGAGGTTCTACAAAAAGACTACGAGATATCTCGTAAACTGTTGATCCGAGCTAAATTCAGTGGTGAAATACAGATAAATGGAGAGCTTGCTTTTGTAACAAGAATTGTAGAAGCAGGAGATATTATTACGATCTGGATGGATGAGGAAGAATCTGAAAATCTTGAGCCCGAGGCAATGGATTTACAGATTCGATATGAAGACGAGGATGTTTTAGTACTAGCTAAGCCTCCCGGAATAGTAGTCCACCCTACTGGCATGCATGTAACAGGTACCTTGGCAAATGGTGTCATACATTACTGGAAGCAAAAGGGGGAACGTCGTAAATTTCGTCCAGTGAGTAGATTAGATAAGGATACCACTGGGCTAATTATTATTGCTAAAAATCAGTGGGCGCATGACCGATTCTCACGTATGCAAAAAGATCGAAGCTTAAAAAGACGTTACCAAGCTCTCGTTCATGGATGTGTAACCACGCAAAGTGGAGTAGTTGATGCACCAATTGGCCGCAAAGAGGGGTCCATTGTAGAGCGGGAGGTTCGCCCAGATGGACAGCAGGCGGTGACACACTATCAAGTGTTACAAAGCTCAGATGACATAAGCCATATTCAGCTACAATTAGAAACAGGACGAACACATCAGATACGTGTCCATATGAGTTATTTAGGTTATCCATTGCTTGGAGATGATCTATATGGAGGAAGACGTGAGCTCATTGCAAGACAAGCGTTACATGCCTTTGAGCTACGATTTAAACATCCACGAACTGGTGAAGAAATATATCTAACAGAGCCACTTCCAGAAGATATGCAGAAAATCGTAGAATGTTCAGAATAGTTCTAGTCAAAGTAAAGCATTTGCTTTATTATGGAAGAAGGAGGGGGGAGGGATCATGGCAAATGTGCCCCTACCTCGTTATACCGACGACGCTTACATTTTAGCCACAGGATTTGCTCAATTACCTAAGGGAACACCTTTGACAGATACCCAAAAGATGTTTGCCTGTTCGTTAGTGATTGATAGTCGAACGGACCAAGTAGTTGATGCATCATTTACTTTTTTAATGGGGTTAAATGAAGAGTTTATTCGGGGATTGGTAATCGGTGTATGCTTGCCATTAGAATGGGATAAGCTACAGGCAACCATTCGCAAACGAGCTTTGGTACCGACACAAGGGACAGTGTTGCAAGCTCTCCGCTCTGCACTGGATCGATATTTGGAAGGTAAGCAATGAGTAACACATAAATCTTAGATATCTTGAATATGTAATAAGATAGCAGAGAGGCACTGGGTGTTTATGGGGAATAAATCCTAAGAAGATTTTTCTCAATGAAGTAGACATAAGCCAGTTGCTCATACTGCCATACAATAAGTGACTCGAAAGGAGGATTCCTTTTGGTTTTTCTTGTGTGGTTTTATGTGCAACTGGTTTTTTTGTTTATGTATAAAATAGGAGGTGAAGTCATGAAATTAGTTAGTTATCAACGAAAAGTAGAAATTACATCGGTAGGAAATCAGTTAGAATGGCGTGCTGGCTTGTATGTAGGTAAGGGAATAATCGACATAGCTCATGCAGTGAAAGGTGCTCCATCTACCATGCAGGGTGTATTAGACGAATGGGACAAATGGTACCCATGTTTACTTGAACAACAGCGAGTAGAGTATGGCGGTTTTATTTCTATGGAAGAGGTACAGCTTGGTGCTCCTATCCCTCGACCGCCCAGTTTCCGAGATTTTTATGCCTTTGAGCAGCATGTAAAAACGTGTCGGCAGCGTCGAGACCTTGAGATGGTCCCTGAGTGGTATCAGTTACCTGTCTTTTATTTTTCAAATCCAGCTGCGTTTGTGGGTACAGAAGCTAGTATCACTATCCCCAAGCAAACGATGTCTTTGGATTACGAGTTAGAGATCGCTTGTGTCATTAGTAAAAAAGGGATTGATATACCCATAGAAAAAGCAGACGAGTATATCGCTGGCTTTATGATTCTAAATGACTGGAGTGCACGCGATATTCAACGAGAAGAAGTGAAAGTGGGGCTTGGTCCTGCCAAGGCAAAGGATTTTGCAACCTCCACGGGTCCTTGGTTAGTTACTGTTGATGAACTACAAGGCCGCCTTATCCCCTCCTTAAAAGGCAATCGCTATGATTTACAAATGACGGCGAGCATAAATGGCAAAAAGTACTCACAGGGAAACTTTGTAGATATCTATTATACATTTGCCCAAATGATTGCCCGTGCTTCCGAAGCTTGTTTTTTGTACCCTGGAGATGTTATCGGCTCGGGCACGGTAGGTAGTGGATGCTTGTTAGAATTAGGCGGTGGAGAACAGTACAATTGGCTACAGCCAGGAGATGTTGTTGAATTGGAAATCGATCATCTGGGTACGTTGCGCAATACTATTATAGAAAAATAAGGGGAGGAATGATTCATGCCATTTTACGCAAAAATGGGTGAAGTACCACACAAGCGTCATACCACATTTTTCAAGCCAAATGGTGAGTTGTACCGTGAGCAGTTAATGGGAACAAAAGGATTCTCTGGAATTCAATCCATTTTGTATCATCACAATCCTCCTACACAAGTGACGGAAGTAAAGAAAATTGCTACTATTGATATGGAATATGTTGAGCGAGAGGAGCTGCGTCATCAGCATTTTTTGAGCTTTGACGCTCCAAAAGGTGGAGACCCTATTCTTGGCCGTCGTTACTTATTGGGAAATGATGATGTGGTGATGGCTGTCTGTTCACCAACTGAAAAAATGGATTATTATTATCGGAACTCGGAAGGAGACGAGGTAGTCTTCGTTCATCAGGGCGAGGGGGAACTTCAAACCATCTTTGGCACAATTTCGTATCGGCCTGGAGATTATTTGGTTATTCCGATTGGGACGACCTATCGAATTGTACCATCTACGGAAGAGACTCGTTTCCTTGTGATTGAATCTCAAAATGAAATTGTTCCACCTAAACGCTATCGAAACGAACATGGACAGTTGTTGGAACATTCTCCATTCTGTGAGCGGGATATGCGTCTGCCAGAGCGATTGGAAACCTACGATGAAGAAGGTAGCTTTGAAGTTCGTGTCAAACAAAATCAAACATTATATAGTTATACGTTTGATTTTCATCCGTTCGATGTTGTTGGTTGGGATGGTTATTTATTCCCTTATGCGCTGAGTATTCATGATTTTGAACCGATAACGGGTCGGGTGCATCAGCCACCTCCAGTTCATCAAACATTTGCTGGTCAGAATTTTGTGATTTGTTCCTTTGTCCCGCGTTTATATGATTATCATCCGCAGGCTATTCCAGCACCGTATTACCACAGTAACGTAGAGAGTGACGAAGTACTGTACTATGTGGATGGTAACTTTATGAGTCGCAAAGGTGTGGTAGAAGGCTCCATAACGCTACATCCAATGGGTATTCCTCATGGGCCACATCCGGGTAAGATCGAAGCAAGCATCGGTAAAAAAGAGACGAAAGAGTTGGCGGTCATGCTAGATACATTCCGTCCGTTAAAAGCAACAAAACAGGCTCTCGCAGTAGAGGATACAGCTTATATGTATAGCTGGTTACCTGTAAAAGAATAAGGTAAAAAGGAGGAATGGCGTGTGGAGTTACGAATAAGCGATTTAGATAGACAAGAAAAATATAAATTACTAATAGGTGGCATAATTCCTCGTCCCATTGCCTGGGTTACATCGCATAATCAGCTAGGTGTGGTAAATGCAGCTCCATTTAGTTATTTTAATGTTGCTTGTATTGAACCGATGATGATATCCATATCGGTTTCGCGTAAACCGGGTCAGGTAATGAAGGATACAGCTCGAAATATTTCTGAAACAAAAGAATTTGTCGTTAACACAGTAGATGTGCATAATGTTGCGTTGGTTAACGAAACTTCAGCCGACTTTCCAGCTGATCAAAGTGAGGCAGAGGCGCTAGGGCTTGATCTGGTCCCTTCTCAAGCAATAAAGGTACCGAGGTTAGCGTTATCTCGCATCCATTTTGAATGCAAGCTACACCAGATTGTTACTTTAGGCGAGCCTGCTGCTTCTGATTTAATCATTGGCGAGGTTGTGCATGTGCATGTCGATGATTCCATGTATTTTAATGGAAAAATCGATGCTGAAAAATTTGCTCCTGTTAGCCGTTTAGCAGGGCATACGTATGCTACGTTAGGTGAATTGTTTGATCATCCTCGACCTGTGTATGATCCAAAGAAATATTTGTAAGCAAAAAGGCACCCTCTGAGTGAGGATGCCTTTTATTTTATTTCTTGAGTTCAATACCCGCCAGCCATTTTTCTACTATATCTGGGTGAGCCGAAATCCATTCGTTGGCTGCATCATCGGGCTCGATGCCTTCCTGAATACGAACCATTACTTGAGCCATATCATCCGGAGTCCATTTAAACTGGCGCAGGAATTGATACGCATCTGGTAAGTCCTCTTGTAATCCTAAGCGGACGATCGTGTGAATTTGTTCGTCTTCACCAAATGAATTTTTTGGATCGTCAAGATACTTTAATTTCATTTTGGCGAACATCCAATGTGGTGTCCAGCCTGTGATAACAATTGGTTTTTGCTGGCTATACGCTTTTTGTAGCTCAGTAGCCATTGCCGCGGATGAAGCCTCCATTAGAGTCCAATCCGTTAGTTGATAATCCTGGAGCATTTTAGTAGCCGCCGACATCAGACCAGCCCCAGGTTCAATACCAATAATCGTTGCTTTGGTAGCATCTTTTATATCAGAACGTCTTAAGTCTTGAATAGACGTGATATTCATATATTCTGGAACAACCAAACCAAGTCGTGTACCTTCTAAATTTGCTCCTAAGTCTTCTACATGATCTTTATTTTTAGCGTAGAAGCTAGCGTGCGTTTTCGGTAGCCAAGCAGCAACAAGGGCATCAGCACTTTTGGTAGCAACGCCTGTCCACATTGGACCTGCTTCGACCTGCAACATATTAACTTGATAACCTAATCTTTGTTCTAGCACTTGTTTGACTACATGTGTACTAGCAATTTCAGAATCCCATGCTACATAGGAAAGGGTAATGTTTTTCGCATTGCCTCCATGACCAACTACACCATTTACAATGCTAGAAATAACCAAAATGGCAACTGAAGCTAAAATCAATGGCCTACGATGTTTCACAGTAGCCTTTGCTGATTTCTTCTCTTGTCCTTTAATGAGCGTTTGGGTAAATCGATCCAAAATGATGGCTAGAATAACAACAGCAATCCCTGCTTCAAAGCCTACACCGGTCTTTGTTTGTGTAACGGCACGGTAAACATCCGAACCCAAGCCTTGTGCCCCGATCATAGATGAAATAACAACCATCGATAGCGACAGCATAATGGTCTGGTTAATCCCAGCCATAATGGAAGGAATGGCTAATGGGAATTGCAGCTTGATTAATTTTTGCATAGGGGTAGAGCCAAATGCATCTGCTGCTTCCACTAAATCCTCTGGGACTTGTCGAATCCCTAGATTCGTTAGGCGAATCGTTGGAGGAATTGCAAAGATAACAGAAGCGATAACACCTGGTACCACGCCTAGTGAAAAGAATGTAACCGCTGGTAGCAGATATACGAATGCTGGCATGGTTTGCATGAAATCTAGAATTGGTGTAACGATGTTTTGAACCGTATTTTTCTTTGCGCACCAAATCCCAATCGGCACCCCAAGAAGAATAGAAATCATGGCTGCCGTTAGAACCTGGGCTAACGTCATCATTGTTTGTGGCCAATAACCAAGGTTATATATGAGGAGTAACCCCAATAAAGAGAAGAGAGCCATTTTCCAACGTGCTACAAAATAAATAATCAGGGAGAACAAGACGATAAAGAGCAGAGCAGGAATATTAATAAATAGCCACTCAAAACCGCTAACCAAACCGCCAATAATAGCACTAATCACGGCAAATAAAGGACCAAAGGAAGCATCGAACCATGCTTCTAATGATTCAATCCATGAACCTAAAGGAATTTTAAACATATTCATTATACTGGTTCACCGCCTTCTGTGTTGCCTGAGAGTGCGGCTAGTACGGCTCCGCGAATGATAATTCCCTGCAATCGATTTCCCTCATCTACAACTGCTACAGGGACCCGAGTAGAGCTTACGGTATCAAAGAGATCATTGAGCACCGTATCAGGAGCAACAGTAGGAACCTCTTCCTTTATTAGAATATCCGCTAGCTTTTTACCCTCTTTCACTGCTTGAACGGCATCATCAGCAGTAATGGCTCCTAATAAACGTTTATGTGTGTCTACCACATATAAAGTAGATACACCACGTTCTTGCATAAATTGCAAAGCAACACGCGGGCCACGTTCCAATGTAATGGTTTCAGGGCGTTTCATAACATGAGTAGCTGTGAGTACCTTGGACAAGTCTACGTCCTCTACAAAGCGTTCTACATATTTATTAGCCGGGTTGGTCAAAATTTCTTCCGGTGTTCCAACCTGGACGACATTTCCATCCTTCATTAAGGCAATACGGTCACCAATCCGTAATGCTTCATCCAAATCATGCGTGATAAAAATAATGGTTTTTTTCATTTTTGATTGTAATTCTAATAGTTCATCTTGCATCTCTTTGCGTATCAAAGGATCAAGGGCACTAAATGCTTCATCCATCAACAATACATCAGGATCATTAGCTAATCCACGAGCAAGACCGACACGTTGTTGCATACCACCGCTAAGCTGATCGGGTAAAGAGTTTTCCCAGCCTTTTAAACCAACCAATTCTAGGGATTTCATTGCTTTTTCTTGTCTTTCCGCTTTAGGTATGCCAGATACTTCCAAACCATACTCTACATTCTCCAATACTGTGCGATGTGGAAAAAGAGCAAATTTTTGGAAAACCATTGTAATATTTTTACGGCGTACATCACGAAGATCCTCATGATTTAAGGACACGATATCCTTTCCATTAATAAACACATGGCCATCTGTCGGCTCAATTAGACGATTTAGTAGTCGTACTAATGTGGATTTACCACTACCGGACAGCCCCATTATAACGAATATTTCTCCAGCCTCTATGGAAAAAGAAGCTTGATTTACCCCCACAGTCATTTTTGTCTCTTTGAGGATTTTTTCTTTTGTCCAGCCCTCTTTGAGCAGAGGTAATACTTTTTTTGGATCACGTCCAAATACCTTTGTTAAGTTTTTGACTTCAATAATTGGCATGAAGACACTCCCTTCTTCTGGTAATTTCTTTCTTTTGCTCCCAGAGAAAACGTTTAATTTAGTAACTAAACGCTCCGGTAAGTGTATGAAAAATGTATGAACATGAGCAAACAGGAAATAACTTGATCAAGTACGTACAGAAAAAACTTTACGCACTTTATGTACAGTATACTCCATTTTTCGTAAAATTTCACCTATACCCAGTCCTTTACTAGGGTATGGTTGCCTCCTACAATAAAATCGATATAATGAAAGATGAAGTTTGACCTGTCCTAGGAGGTAAACAACAATGGATGAATTTGAAGGACTTCCTGAAGAGCTTCAGGTTGCCATTCAAAAAACGCGCCATCGCATGATTGAAACGGTTGGTAAAAACATGGATTTATTTGGAGTGACGCAATCAGTTGGTCATTTGTATGGCATGATGTACTTTTCACAAGGCCCAGTTACTCTTGACGAAATGGGTCAGAAGATGGGAATGAGCAAAACCAGTATGAGTACTGGAATGCGAACCCTGATAGATCTGAAAATGGTCAACAAAGTTTGGAGCAAAGGTTCTCGTAAAGATCTTTATGAAACAGAACCAGATTGGCATCAAAATCTGGGTGATTACTTTTCGATTCGTTGGCGCAAATCAATGGAAAGCAATGTGCATCATTTGCACAAGTCCCTCAGAGAACTACAAATTCTGTTAGATAAGTACGGAGACAATCCTCAAGCTCACTATTTAATTAAGGGTGATATGCTTAAAATGCAACATGCACTGTCTTATTATAAGTGGTTAGAAAAATTAATCCGTTCCTTTGAAACAGGTGAGATATTTACTTTCTTACCTAAGGAGGATGAGTAATACGACAATACAAGTGTAGCGCTGAGGGAGTCCTTAGCGTTTTTTGTTTGCTCCAAAAAAAATACTAATTTATTTGTACCCATATATTGCTTGCTCAAAAACATTTATAAAGAGTTTTTACTTTAGCTTGCTGTTATTTGTGATAGGGGGAATTTGGGTTATTCGTCAAAATGATTTGTTTTTTCCCGAACAAACCTCCGTAATCGGACACGGATTCAGGTATAACAACCAAATCATAATCTGTCCCACTCCCTGAATTTACCGGCATACCATATGGAGTAAAGTTATCTTGATTTGTTGCTGTTTGTGGATGACTTTGTAAAAAATAGACATGCGGATTAGATTTAATGGTAGCTGGTATGCCTTGTATTTGACTTGAATGGTTCCTATCACAGCCAGCTACACAAAGCAATCCTAGGCCAATACACAATACGGTTATTGCTTTTGTCTTACTCACATTGATCACCTCATCAATAGCGTGAGCAACCTGATCCTTTTTATGCAAGCCTGTCTCCGCCTATAGACGGAGGAAAAATCCCACTCTAGCCAGTTTTGAACAGTAGCTGATTTCGGTATCCTAGTAGTATCAAGAACAGGTATATATATTGAGAGGGGATGCGCCTATTATGAATCGTATCTATCGGTCCCAATCTGATAAAAAAATCTTTGGGGTTTGTGGCGGTTTCGCTGCTTATCTAGGAATTGATGCGACATTACTACGTTTGGTAACCGCTGTTGTCACCTTTTTTACAGGGGTACCATTATTGCTGTACTTCTTACTTGCTTTCATCATGCCAAAAGAACCAATGTGGGAGCAGGCACGTTATCAGCGACCACAGCCTGAATTTGCATCAGGATTTTATCAAGAACCTTTCTATGAAAAAACAAACTATGATAAAGGTTTAGATCAAGAAATGGAACGACTGGAAAAAGCCGCAATGCGTCAAGAAATAAAACGGCTTCGTGCGGAATTAGAAAAATATCAGTCCTGATGCAAAAGAAAGTGGAAACAATATGCTGTCGTTGCATATGATGTAAGGTGGTTCGTTGGATCTTACATAGGGAGGGAAACGATAGTGTATATCGGTGTTTTTGATATGCAAGAGCGCTTAGATCAAACACGAAAGATGCTTCGGGATAAAAAGCATCTGCTTAAGATGCTAGAAGAAGACGTTCGTGGTTTAGAAAATGATGTCCAAGTGTTAGAAGAGATGCTGACAACATGTCCATCGGTTACAAACAAATAATGACATGCAAAAGAGGCACAAGGGATTAGGTAGCCTCTTTTGAGTTTGTAAGGAAGTATATTTACTGTCTAAAGCTGGCAATACATAAGGTTATGGACAGAAGGTTGATTCCTTGGACAGTTTGGGAGATAATAGTTTCTATACTGTAGGATGAGGTGGAAGTTAATGTCAACGACTGAACTATTGTTAAAGACGAATTTTGAAGGGCGTGTATTGCGAACGTTGCAATCCTTTTTCCGTCGCAACAACGACGTTCTTTTAAAAGAAAGTCTAATCGCGACCGGTTTAGAAAAAGAAGACGTTGAACATGTTATGACAATGATTCATAACAAACATACGGTTAGCGAAATTATGGTAGTTCTCCATGAACGTAATGCATTTGCTCGCGGCCAACAAGCAAAATAAAGTCATGAAAGGGACCAGCGCATTATGGAGCGTGGTTCCTTTCTTTTTTATTGAGCCAATTTATAAGCAAACATGTTGTGTATTTGTATGCAACCAATGATGGACAAGGACGTCATATTGGGTAGATAAAGACAACTTGAACTTACTTGCTATGATTTGGCACGATATATAGAGAAAGGAAAGGGAAGACCTGAATGAATGAATTTATTAATCATTTTGGCGGATATATCTCACAATATGGTTACTTTGCTCTATATGGACTATTCTTTTTTGGCTTGATTGGCTTACCTGTTCCTGAGGAGACACTTCTGGTGTTTTCAGGGTTTTTGGTATCTAGGGGAGACCTGTATTTTCTACCAACCTTTTTAGTCTGCTATCTAGGCTCCATAAGTGCAATGACGGCAGCTTATTGGATTGGATTTAAATTGGGGCATCCTTTTATTGAAAAGCGTTTGAAGCGTTTCGAAAAAGGGTATCGAGTGTTTAAAAAGACGGAGGAATGGTTTCAACGTTTTGGAAAGTGGGCCATTCCCATTGGCTATTTTTTGCCAGGGATTCGTCAATATACTGCTTACTTTGCTGGTATTACAGAGTTACGTTTTCGTACCTTTGCTATTTTAGCCTATGCAGGAGGGGCATTTTGGACGGCTTTGTTTGTTAGTTTAGGTTTTATTTTAGGCGAGAGCTGGGAGAGAGTCTTCCAATTAGCTATTAAAAAAGTGACTATTTGGATTCTACTCATCTTTGTTGCAGTGGTTCTTGTGGTATATATTTATCAGCGTGTTCGGAAAAAAAGAGCAGGAGGAAAACCAGATGAATGATGAACAAATTATGCTGATCCCAAAAAATCATCAACGATTTTATGATAAGCTAAGAGAAAAAGTGGAGAAGTTCATTCGTGGCAAAGGCATGCGGGAGGATTCTACTCAATATATTCTACTTGCCCCTGATCTATTTGTGCTTTTGGCCAGATTGCTAGTGGACAAGCGAGTTGCTACGAAAGCCAAGGCTACAGCAGCATTTGCCGTTGCCTACTTTATTTCACCTGTAGATTTAATTCCTGAGGTTCTTACAGGGCCTATTGGTTATTTAGATGATATAGTACTAGCTGTATATGCTTTACATAAGATTCTTAGTAGCACTGAGCAAGTCATTGTCCAAGAGCATTGGAACGGAAAAGATAACTTGCTACAGGTGATTACGGATGTTATTTCGAAAGCGGATGATTTAGTAGGGACTCATATCTTGAAAAAGATTGAAGCCCTCCTTTTCCAAAAAACAAAGGGGAATTAGATATGAAATTTTTGGCTGATTATGTGGAGGGAGAACGCGTAATCGCCTTTTGTCTCGTTAAAAGTAGAGAAATTGGCGTTGCTAGTAACCAGAGCGAATATATGAATTTAGAGATTGGTGACAGATCTGGTAGCTTGCCTGCAAAGATTTGGGATGTCACGGATGAGCTTAAAGAAAATCTTCAAGTAAAATCGATCATTAAAATTGATGCACAGGTCCAAATGTACCGTGGTAAAAAGCAATTGGTCATTCAACGAGTACGCCATGCTACTCCTGCGGACGAGGTTTTAATGGAATCTCTAGTCCCTACTTCTAAATATGCGACAGATGAATTGTGGACAAGGCTGGAAAGTCATATATCCGATATTCAAAGCCCAACACTGCGAGCCATCATTTCACATCTGATCGGGAAAGAAGACGTTTATGAACGGATGCGTTCTTTCCCTGCGGGTGTACGTATGCACCATCATTACTACTCAGGCTTATTGGAGCATATCGTCTCTTTATTGGATTTAGGCAAACGCTTATTACCTCTATATCCGCAGGTAGATCATGATGTATTGCTTACAACCTGCATCTTACACGATATTGGAAAACTGTATGAGCTATCCGATCCAGTGGCACCAGAGTATACGACTCCAGGACAGTTAATTGGTCATTTGGTTATGGGAGTAGAGATGGTGACGAAAGCATGTACAGACTTAGCTATTCCATTGGAGGATAGTGAAGTGTTGCATCTGAAGCATTGCATTTTAAGTCACCATGGCGATTTGGAAATGGGATGGGGAAGCGCTGTTTCCGGTAAGACACCAACCGCTGTCATTTTCCACTATCTTGATCAAATTGATAGTAAAATGAATGCGTTAGGAAATACCTTACAAGAGATGCCTGAAGAGCAAGAATGGCATTATGCACCCGTGTTAAAACGGAAGGTATGGAGAGGTTTTTAGACGACTACAGATAAGTGTATGTTTGTTAAAGGAAACGCGTGTAACCAGATGTAGCCTTCCTAGAAATTAGAAATTGATAGTAAAAAAGCTGACGTAGGCTGTATCCTACTTCAGCTTTTTTTGTGAGTAACGGACATGGGGGGGTGAAGCAATATTTCCTCCTCTATCCTTCCCGTTCGTAAGCGCAAGATTCTATTTCCTAGCTTGTACGCTTCTGCCTCATCGTGTGTGACTAATAAGACGGGAATGTTCCAGAGCTGATGCAAGCGAAGCAACTCGTCCTGACACTCTGCTCTGGTTGCAGGATCTAGGGCTGATAGAGGCTCATCTAAAAGCAATAAATCTGGTTTGATTGCTAAAGCACGAGCCAATGCAACTCGTTGCTTTTCTCCACCTGAGATTTTACTCGGAAAGCTTTTCCACAAATGACGAATACCTAGCGTTTCGCAGATTTGCTCCAAGAAGGCCTTATCAACAGCCTGTTTTCTGGAATGAATCCCGTACAAAATATTTTTTTCAACGGTCATGTGAGGAAACAATGCATAGTCCTGAAAGACATATCCGATATTTCGTTTTTGGGGAGGTACGCTTTTTACAGGAGTGCATAATGCTTGTCCGTGTAGTGTAATTTGAGCTGCATCCGGAGTGAGCAAACCAGCGATACATTCCAAGATACTGGTTTTCCCTGAGCCAGATTGACCAAACAAGACGACAATTTCGTTATGAACAGTAAATGATACTTCTAATGCGAAATGCGCACGTTGTTTCATGAGTTGGACCTGTAGCATGGAAATACCTCATCTACATAAAAGTGACTTCTAATCTTTAAACTGCGTATGACGATTTAATGTATGTTTACTCCACCAGTTAAGCCAAAGTATGGTACTAAAGCCGATGGCAACGATAATAGCTACCCAAAAGGCGGCGATTTCCATACGCCCACCCTCGACGGCAAAATAGATGGCGATGGGAAGTGTTTCCGTTTTCCCAGGAATATTACCAGCTAACATGAGTGTTGCTCCGAATTCACCCAGCGCTCTTGCAAAGGAAAGCACAAGTCCAGCCAAAAGCCCGGGCCAGCACAAAGGAAACGTGACGGTCCAAAAGACCCTCCAAGCAGAAGCGCCAAGCATAACAGCTGCTTGCTCGTAGCGTCGATTCATATTTTGGAAGGCAGCGTGAGCGGCTTGATACATCAGGGGAAATGAGACCACAGCAGAGGCGATCACTGCTCCTACCCAGGTAAAAACAATTTGAAATTGAAAAGCTTCCAATAAAAATTTACCTATTAATCCGTTTTTACCAAACAGTAGAAGCAGACCAAAGCCTACTACAGTGGGAGGAAGCACGAGAGGCAATAGAAACAATGCCTCCAAAATACTTTTGCCAAAAAATTGACGACGCGAGAACCAATAGGCGATAAATAATCCGCTGATAAATACAACGATAGTGGAAATCCCCGCTACCTGCAACGACAGGTAGAGCGGGGAATAAGAGATGTCAGGCATGAAAAAGTACCCTCACTTTATATTGCTTTGCATATACATGATTGAAAGGTTGCTTATTTTACAGGGTGAAATCCGTATTTTTCAAAAGCAGCTTTTGAAAAATCAGCGGTGAGGAATGTTAAAAATTCTTGAGCTTCCTTTTGATGCTGTGTAGCTTTTACTATAGCTGCTGGGTAGACAATGGGGCTATGCCACTCTTGCTTGGCAGTTGCTAGAATTTTGATCTTATCAGATGTAAGTGCATCACTTTTATATACGACACCCAGTTCGGCATTACCTGATTCAACATAGGTTAATACTTGACGTACATCTTTTGCATAAACCATGGTTGGCTTCATTTTTTCCCATAGACCTAATTTTGTCAAGGCTTCCTCCGTATAACGACCGACTGGGACGGAGCTAGGCTCACCAATCGCAAATTGCTTACCTGCCTCAGGTGCTATTTTCTCAAATGAATCAACGGAAATGGTACTTTCTTTTGGAGCAATTAATACCATCTCATTTGTGACTAGTTCGGTTTGGGAGTCTTCGATGATCAGGCTTTTATCTTTTAACGTATTCATATCCTTGGAACTAGCAGAGATGAAGAGATCGCTTGGTGCTCCCTGTTCAATTTGTTGGGCGAGTTTACCTGATCCACCGAAGTTATAGGTCAGTGTAATTTCAGGATGGTTTGTTTCATATTCTTTTTTTACATCTTGGAGCACATCGGTCATGCTTGCTGCGGCAGACACAAAGATTTCCGTCTTGGTTTGTTGGGATTTCGAATCAGTAGTAGGTTGGGTGGTCGATGGAGCGGGAGTGGAACAGCCTACTGTTGCAAGTAATAAGGAGAAACTGACCAAACTGCTCAGAAAGGTTTTTTTCTTGCGTGATGTTAACATGAAAGACTCTCCTTCAATATAAGTAGTTATAATTAATTATATTTAGATATAACTAATTAAGAACATTATAGCTTGGATTACTAGTTATGATAAGATATTTTTACTATCGAAGATTCGGTACTTGAAAAGGAGGCTATTCATGACGCAAAACATCTCCTATACGACAGAAGAAGTTGCCAATATTTTGCGAGTATCCAAGCTGACAGTATATGACCTCATTAAGAAGGGGGAGCTGTCTGCTTATCGGGTTGGTAGACAGATGCGAGTAGATGCAAGCGACCTAGAATCCTACAAGCAAAAAACAAAATCGAAAAAAGGTGCTTACACCCCCTCCTTTTCACAAGCGGGAAAACCTATCGTAGCTGATCAACCATCTTCTAGTGGAGTACAATCTATTATTATAAGTGGACAGGATATGGCGCTAGATTTGTTAGCTTCTCAGCTAGAAAAGCAAACAGGCCAACTGAGAGCGCTACGTTCCTACCAAGGAAGCTTGAATAGCTTGGTTTCTCTTTATCGAGGAGAAGCGCATATTGTGAGTACACATCTATTTGATGGAGACAGCGGGATCTACAATGTACCTTATGTACAACGTATATTAACGGGGCGGCCATACCTGATTGTTCATATGATGGCTCGCCAAGCCGGTCTATATGTAGCGAAGGGGAACCCCTTACAGCTACGTACGTGGGCTGATTTACAAAAGTCAGGAGTCAGAATAGTCAATCGGGAGGCGGGTTCTGGAGCGAGAGTTCTATTAGATGAGCAATTGCGCCTTCATCAGCTTGATCCATCTCGATTATATGGCTATTTTGATCATGTGGAACATAGTCATTTAGCAGTTGCAACGGCTGTGGCGAGGGGATCGGCTGACGTAGGGATTGGAATTGAAAAAGCTGCTAGGATTGTAGACGTGGAGTTTATCCCCTTAATCAAAGAGCACTATGATCTGGTAATGTTAGTGACGGAAGAGAGTCATTATTGGGTAAACAGTCTCCTGAAATTGTTACAAAGTGAAGCTTTTAAACAAGAACTACAGGCTATCGGGGGATATGATGTAACGCTCACGGGCCAGACCAAGCTGAAGGGTCCTATTCATTCTTGGTGATAAATTACTTTACAAATGATCAAAATCCCGGTATGCTATAGGGTATAAACTTGATACGAATGTGTTATGGAGGAGCCTGTCATTAGATGGGCTCTTTTTGTCGTTTTTTACATCCAGCTTTTGGATAATATAACAAAATAAACTTCATGGGAAAGAAAGAGAGGTTATCAAGTGGATAATCAAGCATTACTAGCAATTGCGATTTTTCTCATTACCTACGCTTTTATTATCAGTGAAAAACTGCACCGCACAATTGTTGCGATGGCAGGGGGATTGCTCATGATCCTCACGGGTATAGTTACCCAGGAGGAAGGGATTCATCATATTGATTTTAATACATTAGGCTTATTAATCGGGATGATGATTATCGTGAGCATAACCGCACAAACAGGGGTGTTCACCTTCGTAGCCATTAAGGCCGCTAAAGCAGTAAAGGGTGACCCGGTTAAAATTCTGATTGCACTGAGCTTAATTACAGCTCTTGCGTCTGCTTTACTGGATAACGTAACGACTGTTCTACTCATGGTCCCTATCACATTTAGTATTGCTCGTCAGTTGAACGTAAATCCGATTCCTTATCTGATTAGTGAGATCATTTGCTCCAATGTTGGGGGAGCTGGGACACTGATTGGTGATCCGCCCAACATCATGATAGGGAGTGCTGTACCCGAATTAACCTTTGTGGCTTTTCTGGTACATATGGCTCCAGTCATAGCTATTATTTTAGTTGTTGTAATTATTTACTTGCTACTTGTTTATCGAAAGGGATTAAAGACAACTCCAGAATTACAGCAAAAACTAATGTTACTAGATGAAAAACAAGAACTAACGAATCCTACTTTATTAAAGAAGTCATTAACAGTGCTTACGCTGACCATTATTGGCTTTGGCTTGCATGGTGTATTCCATTTAGAATCAGCCACGATTGCATTAGTAGGAGCATTCTTATTACTACTGTTAACAGGAGAGCATTATTTAGAAGAAGCTTTGCTTAAAGTAGAATGGAATACGATCTTCTTCTTTGCAGGGTTGTTCGTATTGGTATCTGGTCTGGTTAACACAGGTGTTATAGCTTCCTTAGCTGAAAAAGCAATCGAATTCACACAAGGTGATACAATGAAAACATCGCTAATCATTCTGTGGATGAGTGGGATTGCATCTGCATTTGTTGATAACATTCCATTCGTAGCAACAATGATCCCCATGATTAAAGAGATGGGAAGCCTTGGTATTACTAATCTGGAGCCACTATGGTGGAGTCTTGCGCTTGGTGCTTGCTTGGGTGGGAATGGTACGATTATCGGTGCTAGTGCTAACGTAATTGTTGTAGGAATGGCTTCGAAAGAAAAATACCCAATTAGCTTTGGGATGTTTTTCAAGGTTGCGTTCCCGATCACGATCATTACATTGCTCGTATCTCACTTATACGTCTATTTGCGTTATTTCTACTTTGCTTAACAGTATCTAAATATGTTTAAAAACCATCGAAAGAGGCGAGAGCCTTAGCCGATGGTTTTTTGCTACTAGTCTGCTTTTGTAAGATAATACATGGAGCAAAAAACATCGATCAGGTAAGGGAAGTGGCCGGAGTGTTGCAAGTTACACAAGAGCTCGCGCAAGAAATTGTTACTAGGATGATGAAAGTCATTGGTTATAACGTAAACGTGATGGATGAGCGTGGATACATCATTGCTTCAGGAGATAAAAAGAGACTGCATCAAAAACATGAAGGTGCGGTTATTGCTATTGAGCGTCGAGGTCGTTTTGAAGTGTATCCAGAAGATGTAAAGCGTTTGGTTGGTGTGCAGGCTGGGACCAATTTAGTTATTCAATTTCAAAATGAAATTGTGGGTGTCATTGGCATCACCGGTGATCCACGTGAAGTGACGAAGTATGGAGAGCTTGTCAAAATGACAGCAGAAATGTTTCTAGAGCAATCCTATTTGCTAGAGCAGGCCAAGCTGGATAAACGGTTACGGGAAGATTTTTTGTTGTCGATCATACATTCTGACCAGCAGGATATATCCTTATGGAAGGAACAGGCAAGGCGACTGCAAATCGATTTGTCCATTAAGAGGGTGGCGGTTGTCATTGAATTAGTGGATATAGGAATTTCTGATGATAGTGCTTACACGACATTACGCCAAATGGTCGGTTTATTGGAGATGCGTGATACCATTGAGATGATGGCTATTAAGAATTCAAAACAGATTGTTTTAGTGAAAGAATCACGTCATTATCGAGATAAGGAAGCAATTTGTGAAGGTGTTGAACAAATTTTATCATTGCTAAAAAATCAGCTCATTACACCTATTAAGGTTTCAGTAGGAAAAGCTTTTTCAGGTGCAGAAGGGCTACGGTATTGCTATGAGTCTGCTCAAGATACTTTACTAGCTGGTAAAGCTATGGCTCCAGAATTAACGGTTTATTACTATGATGATTTTTTAAATGAGACACTGATGGTATCGGTTCAGGATTCTTGGAAATCAGAAGAGATGATCAAGGTGTATAAGAATCTTATCGCACAGGATAAAAGCGGAGAGCTTCAGCAAACCCTTCAAGTTTATATGGCAGAAGAGGGAGAGCTGAATCGAATTGCTAAGCGGCTCGTAATTCACCGTAATACGCTCAGGTACCGACTACAACGCATTCATGACATCACAGGAAAGGACCCTAAGCGAATCAGTGATTTAATTTCGTTACAATTTGCTATGTGGCTATATAAGCTAAAAAAATGATCATGTAGTAAATAAGTAACAACTTCCAATTCTGCCAACTGAAAAGAATTTATTGTGCAAATGAACAAAAACTCCTTGTCCGTAAGGCGGGAGTTTTGTTTTAGTGGCTGATGAATCCGCTTTCATGAAAGCGCTATGATATAGACAGGAAATAAAAATGAGACAAATAGAGCAAAAGTCAGAAGGAGGAGTCATACATGGATGTAACCGTAAGCGTTTTCGGGGCATTGGCGGCGTTGATTGTAGCTATCGTTCTTATTTTACGTAAAGTGCCACCTGCTTATGGAATGATTGCTGGTGCCTTGGTTGGTGGCGTCATAGGCGGAGTCAATTTGCCGGATACTGTTACCCTAATGATTGAGGGAACCAAGGGTGTTATACCAGCTGTCTTACGTATCCTTGCAGCTGGTGTTTTGGCAGGGGTACTAATTGAATCGGGAGCAGCATCCACGATTGCTGAGACCATTGTGAAAAAAGTAGGCGAAACGAGAGCACTACTAGCCCTAGCTATCGCAACGATGATTTTGACAGCTGTGGGGGTTTTTATTGACGTAGCAGTAATTACCGTAGCTCCGATTGCTCTAGCGATCGCGCTGCGCGCTGATATATCGAAGATGGGTATTTTGCTTGCGATGATTGGAGGAGGTAAAGCTGGTAACATCATGTCACCGAATCCTAATACAATCGCAGCGGCAGATACATTTCACGTACCATTGACCTCTGTGATGGCCGCCGGAATTATTCCAGCTCTCATTGGAGTAGTTGTGACCTACATGATTGCAAAAAGATTATCGCAAAAAGGAAGTAAAGTAGCGGCAAATGAAAGTAATGAAGTTGATAGAAGTAAGCTTCCGAGCTTTGGAACAGCGATTTTAGCACCGCTTACAGCTATTGTTCTACTGTCTTTACGACCTCTATTTGATATCAATATCGATCCGTTAATTGCTTTGCCAGTGGGTGGTCTTGTAGGAGCAATTGCAATGGGACGGATAAAGAAAGTTAATCAGTACGCGATATATGGGTTAGGTAAGATGTCTGGTGTAGCAATCATGCTGATTGGAACGGGAACGCTTGCCGGAATTATTGCTAACTCAGAACTAAAAGGTGTCATTATTTCTGCATTGACTGCTTCTGGTCTCCCTGCTTACTTGTTGGCACCAATCAGCGGTGCGTTGATGTCTTTGGCTACAGCTTCTACAACAGCTGGTACTGTGGTAGCAAGCTCTGTATTTGGCAGTACGATCGTTGAGTTAGGTGTAAGCTCACTAGCGGCGGCAGCGATGATACATGCAGGTGCGACTGTATTTGATCATATGCCACACGGAAGCTTCTTCCATGCTACGGGTGGTAGCATTAATATGGCAATGAAAGAACGGTTACGCTTAATTCCTTATGAGACAATGATTGGTTTTGTACTTGCTGTAATTTCTACTCTTTTATTTGGTATTTTTCAAATTATGGTATAAAGATGGCGAGTACGACACATGAGAGGAGAGACAACGATGAAATTCGTTATTGCACCGGATTCTTTTAAAGAAAGTCTAACGGCTATGCAAGCAGCAGAGGCAATTGAAAAAGGAGTAAAAGAAGTCTTCCCTAACGCTAAGTGTGTTTTGATACCAATGGCAGATGGTGGAGAAGGAACGGTTCAATCGCTGGTTGATGCAACAGGTGGAGAGATTGTTACTTGCCAAGTAACCGGTCCTATGGGTCAACCTGTGAAGGCATTCTATGGTTTATTAGGTGATAAAAAAACGGCAGTCATTGAAATGGCAGCAGCTTCAGGCTTGCACCTAGTACCACGAGAACAGAGAAATCCGCTTGTAACAACAACGCGAGGTACTGGCGAATTAATTCTCCATGCTCTGGACTCAGGCGTCAAACATATTATATTAGGTCTTGGTGGAAGTGCAACGAATGATGGTGGTGCGGGTGTAGCACAAGCGCTAGGTGTAAAGCTACTAGACCGTAACGGTAAGGAGCTTGGTAATGGAGGCGGAGAGCTTGATAAGCTTGTTCAGATCGACATAAGCGGTTTGGACCCCCGTTTGCAGCAAGTAACCTTTGAGATAGCGTGTGATGTTGATAATCCTTTGACAGGACCAAAGGGAGCTTCCGCTGTATTTGGACCACAGAAAGGCGCAACCCCTGAACAGGTAGCCCTACTGGATCAAAATTTAGTACATTATGCTAAAAAACTGAAAGAATGCCTTGGAAAAGATGTTGATAGGATCGAAGGAGCTGGGGCAGCAGGTGGTCTAGGAGCAGGTGTGCTAGCTTTCTTTCAATGCGAATTAAAACGAGGCATTCAAATTGTAATAGAGGCAACTGAGTTAACTAAACATGTACAGGACGCTGACTTTGTCATCACAGGGGAAGGGCGTGTAGATTTCCAGACCATCCATGGAAAAACTCCGATTGGTGTAGCCAAAACAGCTAAGCTATTCAATGTTCCAGTGATCGGAATTGCGGGTTGTGTGACAGAGGAGAGTAAGGTTGTACATGAGCATGGAATCGACCTTTTATTCCCGATTATCCCTCACTTAGCTCCCTTGGAAGAAATTTTGCAAGAAGGCGCACAAAATATGGAGCGGACGGCACGTAATGTGGCAATGTCTTTGAAACTGGGTGCCATGTGGCAGAAGAGTAAATAGAAAACCAAAAAGCCCTTCTCATCAGGAAACTTGCTGAAGTTTCAAGTGATGAAAAGGGCTTTTTATCAGGTTACTATTCAATCGTGTGATGTCTTTTGCGTGTAGCTGATTTTTTAGGTGGTATGATGGCACTCTCCATTTTTTCGTACAAAAGAATACCCTCATCGATTAAGCCTACTACACGAGGGAATTTTGGAAGTAACCTGTGAATAGCATAAGCACAACTCATTCCAAGCACCATACCGGATAAAACGTCTGTTGGATAATGCACACCAATGAATACGCGGGAAAGGGAGACACCCACAGCAAGGATCATCCAGAAGCGTCTACCCTTTGGTTTGATGTAATACCAGTAGGTAGCTGCGATGGCTAGTGCTGCTGTCGCATGGTCACTTGGAAAAGAAGCATCCGCATCATGTGGTACCAATGGTGTAAGTGGTAATGTGACGAATGGTCGCTCACGATGGATGAGCTGTCCTAGCAACCAACTTATTCCCATGGAAATACAACAGACAATAATGGTTTGGATAATCATTCGCTTATTTTTACGATTTCCAAAAAACCAATAAACTGGGATGCTCAAATAAAACAGGTATTCTGCATATTTAGCTAGAAAAATACTAATCCAGCCGACAACTGAATAGGAACCAGCAAAGGAGCTGAGGGCTTGTACAACAGTAGAATCCAACGTTATTTCCTCCAGTTCATAAACTCTGTCAAACAACCTTTCCCCATTATATACCGTAGGGGTAGTAAATCCACCACCAATCCTTACTATTTTATCTCCATCTAAAATCAAAGATGGAAGTATGCTTTCCATAGGCTATTTACCATTACGTTTGAGGAAAGAAAAAGGTTACGAAGCTAACGAGTTGTTTTAAAAAAATGACTGAAGCCTAGATAGGATAAGCATGTATGCGATTACAATGGTGGCTAGGCTGTTACAAAATCACATTCAGTCATAAAAAAACAATAGTAAATGTAGGATTTTCTGCTTTGATGTAGAATATAGGTTACTATTCCGTCTTGTGGAAAGTCTTTGCAATGCAGAAGGAGAATGTTTCATGAATAGGCCAACATATACCATCGCTAGTTACATCAAGAAGGTTTTTCGGCCAGGGGAGCGTTCACTTCCAAGAACTGATATCATTACGCGCTTGGAAGAGCAATTACATCTTATGCCAAATGGAAAAAGCGCGGAAGAAACCCTCTCCGAAGCCATGCAGCTTACTGAATCGCCCATAAAGGTTGGCAGAACCGAAGCGATACTAGAGCTTACTTACCAACCACATCAATTATTTGATCAGGCATATCGTTTTGTGAGAAAATCTCATTCTCCCAAAAATTTAGACCAAATGATGCGTGAATTGCGTCAACATACCCATTTTTCCTGGAATCAGATCACAAAATTGCTGATACTGGATAAAGATCCTCGTTTCATTCAGTACGTTGGAGATGAACGTTGGTATCTTGCTGAATGGAAACTGGCCAATGACTCCATTTATGAATTTTTGGTTAGTAAGGAAATCGACAGACTCTCCATCCGCCTTTTGTTCCACATGGTGGAAAATGAGTTGAAGCTGTCCATTAAAGAAAGCATGTTTGTACCGGAATTGGACGGGCGCTTTACTGTTAGTGGTGAAAACATTTACGTAAATGGCCAAGATGATAAGGTAATAGCTGTGCAGGAAATGGAAACAGCACAGGCACAAGTAGCTACGACAGATACTGTGATTGAAATCGAACAACGAGCACTTGACCAAACCGAGCCACAAGGAAAAAATTTAGAGGCCGTACAGGAGGAAAAAATCATGATTACAACGCAAACGAAAAACGTATTAGCAGAAGTAGAACAGCTATTAAATAAAGCAGTTTCCCTTTTGGATCAACGCAATGCAGAAATGTCCCAAGAGGTAATTTCTCATTTCCAAGAGAGTAACATGGATGCGATTGAAATTTTGATGAAAGAGAAACATAAAAACGAACAGGTAGTTACCGACATTAAAACCATTGTGACTACACTTGATCAAGAATAATGAAAGCAGAAGAGTCCATTTGCATGGAAAAGAGATTTTATGTGATCCGTGAGATCATTTTGCAGTATGAGGCTCGCTTAAAGCATATGGAAATGATGGTGGTACAATTTTTTTCCACCAATCAATTAGAAGCGATATCTGAATGTGTTGCTGAACGTGAGAGAATTGAGAAGCTTATTAAAAAGCTACAACAATTTGTTGAAAAATGGGAAGCATACACAGATATGAGTATTGATTACTAGGCATTCGGGTAGAATAACTTGCAATCAATTCGGGAAATGCGATATAACTAGAAGGATTGTGGCAATTCCTAGCTGAAGGTTAGCTGGGTCGAAAGGAGAAACAACCCCCCATGTCAGTCGGTAGAAATGAACTGTGTCCATGTGGCAGCGGTAAGAAATATAAAAAGTGCTGTGGTGTTGTGACGGACATTGCCCATGTACGTATGGCTCGCGAGCAAAAGCTGCGCAAAGAGTTTGCTACTTGGACAGAACGTCTAACCAAGTATGTGGTGCAGCATGTAAACGATATAGAAATAAGTAGAGCTAGAGACCGTTTTGCTGAAGAAACAGGTCTTACTCTAAAAGAGCTGTTCCAACCACGCTGGATGGACCATTTTATGAATTGGTATGTGTTCGATGTGAAAAACGAGGGTGTTTCTGTCCTTGAACATTTCATCGCTCAATACGGTAAACGAATGGATCAAGAGATAAAAGATGGGTTATTGCATCTTCAATTAGGTCTATACGAGATTACATCTGTTACAGAAAATATGACTGTTGTTACTGATTTGTACAGTAATCAGGAACACAATCTAATCTCTTCCCAATCTGTTGTGTTAAAGCCAGGCCAGTTATTGCTCGGTAGATTGATTCCGCTTGGCTTCCGTGATTCTATCTTCTCAGGTAGTCTAATGGTCAGCGCTACTTTAAAGGCAGAATTGCTATCGATAGTGAAAAAGCTGGAGAGTGCTGGGAGAGAAGCTATTTCACTAGCTCTTTACAAGCGTTTAAATGAACAGGGTGTAAGCTATGAGCAGGAGCCTGAGGAAGAGAGTATGGTTCGCTTTGTTTATGAAGGCGTGCATGCTCCTGAAATCAGACGCTTATTAAAAACACACGGGTCTGATCTTGCCCCTGTCAAGTAGACAACTTTAAACAAGCCCCATCTAGGCTACCTGAGTTCGGTATTCTATCGGACTCAGGTTTTTTAATCGAGATTGAAACCGTTGCTGATTATAGAAATTAATGTAACCGTGAAGAGCTTCTTCCACTTCTTTATCTGTTTGAAACGAATGAAGGTACAAACACTCTGTTTTTAAATGCCCAAAGAACCCCTCAATACAGGCGTTATCTAAACAGTTACCTTTTCTAGACATACTTGCTACGATTTTATATTGCTGAAGGAACTGGTTATACTGCTTTGAGGTGTACTGGTATCCTTGATCACTGTGTAGGAGGACTCCGCTTACATCCCGCTTTTTAATCGCTAATTTTACGGTATCCATTACGAGTCGTAAATCATTACGTTTGCTTGTTTTGTAGGCAACAACTTCGTTGTTATACATGTCGTATATGACAGACAGATAAAGACGGCGACCATTAAATAGTATGTAGGTAATATCTGTAGCCCATTTCTCATTTGGCCGTGAGGCGCAAAAATTTCGATTCAGCTTGTTTTCGGAGATGACAACCTTCTCTTTGCGCCCAAAGAATTTTCGTTTTTTACGGATTAGCGCTTGTATCCCAAGTTCCTTCATAATGCGATACACACGTTTATGATTGACTTTTAGCCCGTACCTTCTAAATAACCACACTTTTATTCGGGGATACCCGTAAATACCTTTGACCTCTTGATGACACTCCATGATCATTTCTCTTAATTTTTCATTTACCAATTGTTTTGAGGTGGGGTGTTTCTCACGAGAAAGCCACTTGTAAAAACCACTACGAGATACTTTCGTAATTTTACACAATAAAGTAATAGAATACTTTTTAGACAATTCTTTAATAAGCTCGAAAAAACAGCATTTATCTTTCGGTTTCACCTCTTTTCTAGACCTAGCCACTTTTTTAAGAATTCGTTCTCTGCACGTAATCGAACTATCTCTTCCTCCGTACTCTCTGGCCTTATTCGTGGTCTTCCTCTAAGAGGATTTTTTGTTCTCCCGCGTTTTTCATCTAGTCCCTGTATACCTTCCTTTCTATAATGATCAACCCATCTTCTTAAAATAGAAGGGTCACTAATGCCGAGATCCCTTGTAAGTGTTTTGTACCCTTGTTCACCGCTCAAATAAAGCCGTACGGCTTTTAACTTAAAATCCTTTGAATATGTTTTTCTAATTTCCCCCATAGAAAATTCCCCTCCTAGTTAATACAGTAAGGGGTCTTGCTTCTTACTGTCTACTAAAAGGGGATAATATCAGTCCTTTGAATCAAAAAAGCAAGAAGCTTCTCAAGAGACTTGGGTTTATGCTTCGCAAAAGGATGAGTTCCTGATTCGCTCTTTGGATAGTGCTTTGTTGGAACTTCATGAAATAGCAGCTGAATTGATTTTAGAAAAAAATCGACTAACGATTGAAGGCTATAAACCAGGCGTCGAAAAGGCGAGTGATGCGCTTCAACTAAGTGCTCCCACTGAAGAGATAGCTATTGATCAATTAAGCTCGACAGGAACCAAATTGACGAAGGGTACTTTGTTTATCACGAGTGCGCCTACATTACCACCTAAAGTATTACAATGGGCTATCCAGAGTTACTTTACAGAGAAGTGGTTGCAGACGTCTCAGATGGAGCTTCAGGATGTACCACCATTGCTGGTAGCTGCTTCTGATAAACAAGAGTTAAAAAATATTCTCAATCAAATTCTGGAAAAGCTAGAGCATGAGGAATCGATGGGACAAGGTCTTGCGCGCTTTATGAATATTGAAGTGCTGAAAACCAAACTGTCCATGCCGAATCATCTACATCATGTTGCTAATTTGTTGGACCGTCCGTTAATCGAAGGTCTACCAGAGAGCATTTTTACTGTTCGCCCAGAAGTGCTGGCTGATATTGCGTCTTTCGTAGAGGAAATGACAACAGGAAAATCTGAGCTAACGATGAAAAAATATGATGAGACGATGAATTTGTTCCGTACATTTATTCGTAATGCATTTGGTCCTACTTTTGATTGGAACACATTACGTATTCAGCATGTTGCTTATTTCTTAGCACATGATGTGTTGGAACGTGTAGATACGCCTTCCAAAACATTGGCAACCAATCTGCTTTCTGTATTGACAGCGTTCTTTAAATGGCTAGATAAGAAGCACCAGACTTTATTGTCTACTGATATGCTTACATTGATTGGTCATCTTAAAGAAGATTTACCTGAAGCATACCGTATGCGTACGTTACTATCCAAGGAAGCTAATCATTCTTTGCACCAAGCCACTCTACAACCGCAGGTGGTGCTAGAAGAAATGTTAGCTTATGCTGGACCTGAGCATGTCTTGATGCGTCAAAATGGTGAACAACTATCATTTGTAACAGAACAAGAAATAGTGATGAGCGAGGGTTGGAGTATGTTTGCTATCGCTGGTCTTGTAGAGGATGGTACACTCCGTCTCTATGGTGCTCCAGAGATTTATCCACCTGCCATCACTGATTTGGTGATAGCTGCGACTAAACAAAAAGCGTAATTTACTTTCATCCCGTCTTACTAGTTGAGTGAGACGGGATGTTTTGCTTATGGTCAATTATGAATGGAGAAGGAAGCATACTCACACAATAGAGAAAGCAAGATAAAAGGAGGAGAGCAGATGGCAAAGCAAATCAAAGGTAAAAGCGATAAGTATCATATTCGTCATGGCGGAGATGCGCACCATAGTGGTCAAAATGCAAGGCATGAGAATGAAAGTAAGCCGGTAAAAGGCTTTAGCCAAGCACCTCATGGGATGCAATAGCTCATCTGTAGACTCCAAATAGTATCTCGCTAGCTTCATTTTTCCTGCCCCCTTTCGTTTCTTATTAGCGAAAGGGGTTTCTAATTTCATAGACATTTTTCTACAAAATCCCACATGCTTGTGATATGATAGAGGATGTAGTTTTTAGCAAAAATAGGTGAAAAGCTCTATTTCACTTCCCGAAAACTCAATTTATAATGATGGGAATTGTGAGACAAGAGGCTTGAGTTGTAATGTTGATTGTAACCTTTCGGAGATATTGGCTGTCTTATCAAAGGAACATAGATTGCGAGTGACAAGATTATTTGTCACATAAGGAGACTGATTACATATGCAAGAAACGGTTGCGAACACGAGTAAGCGCACCGCTTCCAAACCGAAGAAACCTAAGAAAAAGAAGACAAAGCTGCGCATAATTCTACTCACCCTATTAGCCTTACTGGTTTTGGGTGGCGGGGCATATGCCTATTATGTGTACCAGACAATCGATAAAGCTATGGATAAAGCAACGGAAGATCCTTATCAAGACGTAACCAGTACATTGCCTGTTGATACGAGCTATAGCTCCAGTAAACCTATCTCTGTTGTAATGTTAGGACGAGATTCGAGGCCAGAGACAGGCTCGGCTAATACCGACGTAATGATTGTGGGAGTTATTGATCCTGATACGAAAAAGGTGACAATGATCTCCATTCCTCGAGATACTCGAGTAAAAATTCCAGGCTACCGCGGATATCATAAGGTGAATGCTGTATTTGCCAACGGAGAGGTTGAGCGCCGTCAGGCAAAAGCAAAGGGTGAGACACCTACTGAAAATGGGATCACCTTAACGAAAAAAACTCTTGAGCAAGTATTAGGCATTCCAATTAACCACTATGTTGAGGTTGATTTTAATGGATTTAAAGCGGTCGTGGATGCGGTAGGTGGAGTGGAAGTCAACATAGATCGTCGACTTGTATACGATGATCCAACTGATAACACCCATATTAACCTTAATCCGGGTCAACAAGTGCTGAATGGGAAGAATGCACTTGATTATGTGCGTCATCGTCACGATAATCGCGGGACCAAGTATTATTCCAACGACTTTGATCGAAACCAACGTCAGCAGGAAGTAATAAAAGCGATTATGAATAAGATGCTATCGATCGAAGGTTTTGCTAAATTGCCTAAAGTGATCGAGACCACTGGCGATCATGTGCACACTGATTTTAGCAAGCAACAAATACTAGGAATTGCAACTGATTTTAAAAGCTTTAACATGGATAATTTTATCGTAGTTGACAGTGGGGCTTTCTGGAGTTCAAGTACAAGCTACACATTGCTACCAACGAGCAAAAAAGATGAGATTCGCCAAGCCCTACAGGCTGCTATGAAACTAGACAGTAGTGAATTGGCTAAAATTGATTACAATGACTCTCCATTTGATAATCAAGTAGTGGAATATGTAAACAATTCCAAATCAAATAAGAAGCAGCAATCAAGTAAACCAAAGGAATCGGTAAACAAAGTCCAATCGGAAGCAAAAGGTTCCGAAACAAACAAAGATGCTACCTTGAATGAGCAACAACAAGGTAACGAACAAGAGCTGCTAGATAATAATGGACAAAACGGTGTAAATGGTTCGGGGAACGATGGCTTGGATAACAATAATGGAAGCTCAGGACAATCAGAGAGTAATTCACCACCAGCTGATATTATTGACGCACCTAATTTCCAGCAAAACACTCCAGCTTCTAACAATGAAATGACACCTCCACCAGTAACTATTACGCCATCTTCAGGTATGAGTTCACCTTCAGTTGGACGGGTAACACTTCCGGAGAGACAGGTGTCTTAAAAGGTTGGACAGCCAACGAGAATAGAGATAGTAGGATATCTATAGCCCCAAAAATATAGTAGCAGGCCAGCTGGAGAACCCCAGCTGGTTTTTTTTGCAGATAAGAATTTATAACTCAGCTTTTTTAGCATAAGTAGACAGGTAATCCTTTATCCTTTATATAACTGGGAAGGTTGCTCATCAACAGTATAGTAAGGGTCTGCGTGTATATGAGGACAAACTCTCGGACTTTCGCTAAAGTAAAAAATAACCGTCAGAGTAAGTCCTGCCCGTTATTCTTAGTTGCAGGCTTTTGGATTTATAAAAATTTTCCAAATAAATTGTTGCAAAGGGAAAGGGGCTAGTTACCAAAGAGTAAAAACATGATAAAATAAAAGGAACAATCAGAATATTTATAGTGGTATATGTTATGTATGAATGACATTGGCTGTAAGGGAAAGGGGAGATAGGTATGACACTTTTTTTGGTGAATACGGGCCTTGTTCTTTTATTCTTGTATTTTATCAGTCATCAGAACGAAGATGAAATCCTGTATGATGAAAATTATTTCCTCGAACACCCTTCTGCGTTGGAAGAATATCAACAAATGCCAATTGAATTTCAGAATGCCTTCTTCCGTAAGCATAAGGAGTGGCTAAAAGAAAAGTATATGCTTGGAGATAGTTACCTGCTTGGATACTGTCCAAATAAAGATGTCAGGCGGATATGGCTGTCGGAATTTCTCAATAAAAAGGACTGCCATCCGACATCATGAATAAGAAAGCAATCTGTCCCCTTTTTTATGAAAGCGGTTTCTTTGTGTGTAACTTTACGGCTTCCTCGGATTTCAGTATGATGGATGAAGTGCATCATGAGGAGGAAGAAAACAATGTTAGATATATTGGTAGCAAAAGTAGATGAGGAACTTTCAGCCTACGGTGTAACCACAGAGGTATTGCTAAAAACAGAGCGCTCTATTTTAGAAGGGGAAGAGTACCACGAAGTAGAGATGAGATTTATGGAAGATGAAACAAGAGAAGGTGCTCCGGTCGCTGTTATTCATTTATTTCCGCTTGAAGAAGCAAATATGTGTGAAATTGAAGTAGAGGTTACTTATCCTGTAGAGGGACGAGATACCAATGCTTTGTGGCAAGCTGCTCAAGCAATTGTGCCAGAGATCGCCATCACAAGTAAAAAGCGCATGCTATCGCCAGATCAGGACTCACAGGTGGAGTGGATTGCTGATTTTCATTTTATGCTTCCGTTACATCCAATGGATGAGAAGGTTGAGTGGGAAACAGTAATTACAAACATGGCAGCACATATAGGAAAATTGGTTCGTATTAGTTATTAATCTGCTAAAGGCAAAAGGCTCTCAATCGAGAGCCTTTTCTTTAACCATAATTCCAGTTTTTTCTTCATAAATTTTAAATAAAGCAGCCATATCCTCCAGTGGATATTTTTCGCAAGCTTGTTGGTACATTTGTTCAGCCAACTTATTGATAGGCATGTCCAACTCGTAGGCTTTTGCTAATTCTCCAGCAATACGCATGTCTTTATATAACAATTGATTACTAAAGCGTGCATCAAAATCACGTTGGTGTACCAATGGAACGATACGATGCAGCATTTTGCTATCACCTGTACTTGCTGATAGAACCTCATACAACTGAGTTGTATCAACCCCTGCTTTGGTAGCCAAAATGAAGGTTTCTGCTAAAGCAGCCGTATGTACACCAATAATGTAGTTATTCATCAGCTTAGCAATACTACCATTACCGATTTTTCCTAAGTAAAACAAATTTGTTCCGAGTGCTTCAAATACTGGTTTAGCTCGCTCATAATCGTTTTCTAAGCCACCACACATGATAGCTAGAGTTCCGGCAGTAGCCCCCATAGGACCGCCACTGATAGGAGCATCCATGTAAGATCCACCTTTTTGTGTGATAGCATCAAACACACGTTGATTTAATAATGGGCTTATTGTTGAGTGATCAATAACCAGTGTTCCCGTCAGATCGGCGCTTAGAATGCCATTTTCTCCAAAATAAACTTCCTCAATTGTAGAGGGAAGAGGTAAGCAGGTAAGTAAAATATCTACCTTTTCCGCTAGATCAGCAGGATTTTTAGCTTCAACGGCGCCTAGAGAAACAGCTTTGTCTATAGGACCACGACTTCTCGAAACAACATGCACAGAAAATCCAGCCTTTAGTAAATTTTGTACCATAGGTAGTCCCATCGTACCTAGTCCAATAAATCCAATCGTATCCAGTGTAATCTCCTCCAATTTTACATTACTAATGCTTACGCTTACGCTTACGTTTTATTATAACAGGGCAAACAAACATAGTCAGAAAAAAAGGAATTTTTGAAGTCTGTAGAGAAATGAGTGAACATTCATTCAAAAATAGAAAGCGGGGATTTCGGATGCTATCGCATATTTTCCAACCGATTCAAATTGCTACACTAAAGCTGCCTAATCGTGTCATTATGGGTTCCATGCATGTGGGATTGGAAGCATTAGATCATGGATACGAGCGTCTTACTGCCTTTTATGTAGAGCGTGCAAGAGGGGAAGCAGGCTTAATTGTTACGGGAGGGGCCGCAGTCCTACCAGAAGGAGGTGGCGGAGCAGGCTTTACGAACATTTATGCAGATGAGCATATTCAGCCACTTTATAACATGACCCGTGCAGTCCATGAAGCTGGTGGAAGGATTGCACTACAGCTGTTCCATGCGGGACGCTATGCTTATAAGGAAATGACAGGTCTCGATCCTGTAGCTCCATCTCCATTACAAGCACCAATTAATCGAACTGCCCCTCTTGAAATGAATGAAGAATTAATTTTACATACCATTCAAGCTTT
This sequence comes from Brevibacillus laterosporus DSM 25, assembly GCF_002706795.1. Taxonomy (NCBI): domain Bacteria; kingdom Bacillati; phylum Bacillota; class Bacilli; order Caryophanales; family Paenibacillaceae; genus Brevibacillus; species Brevibacillus laterosporus. The sequence continues at coordinate 1,039,036 of NZ_CP017705.1, read as the reverse complement.
TGCAGAGGCAGCGCGTCGAGCAAAGGAAGCAGGGTTTGACGCTGTTGAAATCATGGGCTCGGAAGGCTATTTAATTAATCAATTTTTATCACCTGTGACCAATCAGCGTTCAGATGGATGGGGAGGAGACTTTGAACGACGTGCACGATTTGGACTGGAGGTAGCTAGGCAGGTTAGGAAAGCTGCTGGTCCTGGGTATCCTGTTATCTTTCGAATGTCTGGACTTGATGTCATGCCGAACAGCACAACGCTAGAAGAAACTGTTCAATTTGCTGTACGACTGGAGGAACTAGGTATCGACGCCTTAAATATTGGCATTGGCTGGCATGAGTCGCAGGTGCCAACCATTTCAATGATGGTTCCTCGTGCTTCCTATGTCTGGGTAGCAAAGGAGATTAAAGAGGCAGTTGGCATTCCGGTTATTGCTAGTAATCGTATAAACGATGTTCGTTTGGCTAATCAAATCGTTGCAGAGGGACATAGTGATCTTGTTTCCATGGCTCGTCCATTTTTGGCAGACCCTTATATTGTAGCTAAGAGCAGAGCTGGGCGTTTTGCTGAGGTTAACACATGCATCGCCTGTAATCAGGCTTGTCTCGACCATATTTTTGAAGGAAAGACGGCTTCTTGTTTAGTTAATCCATTAGCAGGGCGTGAATGGGACATCAGTATTACACCAGCTGAAAAGATCAAGAAAGTGGCAGTTATCGGAGCAGGTCCAGCTGGGATGGAAGCGGCGCGTGTGCTGGCATTACGCGGGCATGACGTGTCATTATGGGAGAAGAATAATCGATTGGGTGGTCAACTTAATTTTGCCAGTCAGGTACCTGGGAAGAGTGAGTTTAAGGAGACGCTCCGTTACTATGAGAATGAGTTACGTAGGCTTGGGGTACAGGTGCATCTGGGGGAGGAGGCAACCAGTGATAAACTTGTCACCGAAGGGGTGAGTGAAGTCGTTCTAGCTACTGGAGTAACACCACGATCACCTGAGCTTCCAGGAATAGAGTTACCACATGTCGTAAGCTATGCTGATGTTTTTACAGGAAAGGTACCAGTGGGTCAACAGGTAGTGATCATTGGGGCAGGGGGAATTGCCTGCGATTTATCACATTTACTGGTAACGAACACCACCCTGTCAGCAGAATCAGGCCAATACTTGGCGGAGTATGGAATCGTGTCTGCCAAATCATATGTTAGCATGCAACATAACAAGCGTTCTATCACACTTTTACGCCGTGGCAAACATGTTGGAACCGGATTAGGTAAAACCACTCGTTGGGCTGTTCTATCGTTATTAAAGAGGCATGGAGTAATGATGAAAACAGAAATTGAGTACAAAGAAATTCTACCAGATGGTGTGCGTATTATAGAGAAAGAACAAGAAGTATTTATTCCGGCTGACACTGTAATTATTGCAGCTGGAAGCACACCTAATCGGATACTTGTGGATTCTTTGCCACCTGATATGAAAGTTCATCTGATTGGTGGAGCTAAAGAAGCAGGGGAATTGGATGCAAAACGAGCAATATGGGAGGGCATGAGCGTGGGGAGAGAAGTGTAGTGTTTAAAAAGCTGGCGCATGACAGGAGCTTTTAGTGCTACATGAAGTCATGCTTTACTTTTTTCCATCACATAGAATCACAGAATTGAAGTGCTCGAACGAAAATATTTCAAAAAACCTCTCACCCACTTTTATTAATTACTGTGGGTAGAGAGGCTTTTTAGATGATAAGAAGGGAATAAACTTTTCTCTTTATGAAATGTAAATTGAATAGTCGTCCCCTGCCCAAGCTCACTTTCCACCTGAATTTCTCCTCCATGTGCCAATGCTAACTCTTTTGCAATTGCCATGCCTAATCCAGTTCCTTGGGCCAATCCTTCTGTATTCGTTCCCCGATAGTAGCGTTCGAATAATTGTTGGGTAACTTCGGGTTCCATTCCTGTACCACAATCGCGGATCGTTAACGCGAAGCCCTCTGCATCCAGACCATCCGTTTCACATGCTGACAAGCAAATTTCAATTGGTGTACCTACAGGATTATGCAGGATGGCATTTGCAATCACATTATCAACCATCCGCTGAAAGGCGTACGAGTCTACAGGATAATGAATGGTTTTTAAGGCTGGTTGAAAGGTAAGAGCTGCCTCTTGAAATGGAGGATGATTCAAAAAGGAAATAATAGACCGTCGAACAAGCTCATTAATATCCTGAGATGTAAAAGTAAGCGAATAAGCTCCATTTTTTAAACGATAGGTCATGCTCAAATCATTTATTAATGCATCCATATAAGCAGATTTTTCGCTCATAATAGAGCCAAAATCCTGAATTTCTTCCGGTGTCCATTCATAGGTTGTATTCTCCAGCATCTTGGAATATCCCAGTATCGAGGAAAGAGGAGTCTTTAGGTCATGTGAGACACCCGCTATCCATTCCTCACGAGTTTTCTCTAGTTGATTTCGAATTTCGTTGTTACGTTGTAAGCATTCAACAAGATGATGCATAGACAGCATAACTTCCTGATAGATGCGATAGTTACGTTTATAGCTACCGGATTTGGTGAGACTTTTAGGTAACCCATTCCTATCTTGGGGTTCCTCCCATGTTCCTTTCGCGATCTGCTTCAGCCATTCTAATAAATGTAGCATAGGTGTTCCAAACCGATGTCCATACCAAAGAGACAATAATAAAAATAAGGTAATGATAGCGATTAGCAGGACAATGATAGTGACACCAGCAATCTGATCCTCGGATGAAAGGGAAATCAAGCTTGTAGGCTCACCTGAAGCAGTGGTAGGTACATGGAGAATCCAGGTTTGTTCCGTTTTATCATCATAGGTGGTGAAAAGATGTTCTTGATAGCGGGCTGGATACTGTACCCGCAGCGTTAATTCTTGCACAGAATAGTGGTTTAGGGCATTAGGTGGTTTCGATAAGGAAGCAATTTCTGTCCCGTTTGCATCTAGGATTTGAACCCACATATTCCGTTGAATTATTTCCTGTTCTAAGGAGGGTGGGATAGATAATCTGTCTGATTGCAGGGTTGCAGCTTTGCTAATTTGTTTAATTAGTTCTGCCTCCCTGTATTTAACCCCATATAAAAGTGTGTAGGTTATACCATCTTTAGGTTCAATCCAAATGTACAGAGAGTAAGGAAACTGCTTTTCACCGCTCCAAATCGCATGAATTTCTCCAGGTTTATAGTGAGTTGGCACATCAGGAGGGGTCAAGTAGTTGGAGGTTACTACTCCGTTTTCATCAATGGTTTGCAACCAACCTCCTGTTCTTTTCACCAGAGCCAGCATGTCAGGGTCAAAAATAATATTCCCGTTCTCTAAGCGTAGTGTGGTTACTAAATTGGATAAACCTGCACGAGTAAAATCTCGGTTCATCTCTAGCTCATTGATTTTGGAGCGCATAAAAGAAAAAGCAACAGTGACTAAGCCAATCGAGATTAATGAGGCGACCAATAATAAGGAAATGAATTGAAGGATAAGTCGATTCTTCATATTCATACTGACTTGGCCCCGTGCTGAAGTAGCTTGTAACCCAGTCCTCTAATAGTAATTAGATAGATTGGATTACTTGGAATTGGTTCAATTCGTTCACGAATCCGATGAATATGTACCATTACCGTATTGTCATCAGAAAACGAATCGTGTCCCCAAACGTGTTCATAAAGCTGTTGCTTGCTAAAAATCCGATTAGGATTCTGGCATAAAAATAGCAAGAGCTGATAAACCTGAGCGGGGAAATCGACAACCTTGTTGGCTACTCTCACTTCTCCAGCTTGTTCATCTAACTGAAAATGGCCAAAATTATAGATTGTAGTCGGAATGATTGGCACTGGCTCACGTTCTGTTGATTGTAAATAACGACGGAGATGGGCTTTTATACGGGCGACCACTTCTAAAGGATGAAAGGGTTTGGTAATGTAATCGTCTGCACCCACCGCAAAGCCAGACAGTTTATCTAAATCCGTATGCTTTGCTGTTAGAAATAGTATGGGGGCATTGGTATGTAATCGTAGTAATGGACATATCTCTATTCCGCTTTTTCCAGGCAACATGACATCCAATAGGATAAGATCATAGGTTTTAATCTGACAGGCATTCAAGGCATCTTCGGCTGAGGTTGCCACATCCACATCCTCAAACCCTTCTTTAGAGAGAACGGTTGTTAGCATTTTACCGATGGCTAGCTCATCGTCCACCACCAAAAGTTGTGCATGAAGCATGCACCATTCCTCCTTTATGTATGTATCCTTTCCCAAATGCTTCTAGGGTTTATCATACCATGATTCTGAAGGGATTTTAGACACTCGATCTTAACTCAGTCTTAACGAATAAAGGAGGGAAGTAGGAGGACAGGGGTACAAAGTAAGCTACTCGTAAGGCAGAGTTTCGTGAGTTGTAATGTTATTTTGATATGGTTATAGAGAAAATTTCGAGAGGGGTTTATTCATGAAACGATCTATTTGCCAACCTATTCTTTTAGTAGTTGTGGTGGGGATAAGTCTCACTGCTTGCGAACAACAGATGGTTAATCAGTCTGGGAAAGAACAAGTAGTGCAAAAAAAGGAGATTGGAAGCACTATGCAGCCCATCGAGCCCAAGCAATTAGGTGATGTATTTTTACACGAAGAGTATGAGCGGATCCATGCACAAATGTCTCAGGAATTTCAGCAGCAAGTAAGCCTAGAGCAGCTAAAACAAATTGCCCATCCTTTTCAGGAAGGAATAACAGGCTATACTTTACAGGCTACTGTACCGATAGGTGATGGACAACAGCAATATCTGTGGCTTGATCAAAGTGGGACAAAGGGATTAAGTTCTATATTTGACCAACAACAAAAAATTGGGGGGCTTCAAATTATGCCGCTCAAAACTTTTCCACAGACGGATCAAACCTTCACCAAAAATGTCTATTCTCCCCCTCTCAAACAGGATTGGTTTGTCTTCTGGGGAGGGACCAATGAATTATTTAACTATCACTATGATTATGAAAGTCAACGCTATGCCTACGATTTGGTTATCATGAAGCAAGGAAAGTCCCATCAGGGTGACCCTACTAAGAATGAGAGCTACTATGCTTACGGGCAGGAGGTAAGTGCTGCGGCAGACGGAAAGGTAGTCAAGGTGGAAAACGAAATCCCTGATAATGACCCAGTTGGCACGACGAATAAAACACAACTGCTCGGTAATCATGTGATTATTGACCATGGGAATGGCGAGTACAGTGTCACTGCACATTTAAAAACAGGATCTCTTACAGTAAAAGTAGGAGATCAGGTAAAACGAGGCGAGGTCATCGGCCTGTGTGGAAATTCAGGTAATTCTAGTGAGGCACATATTCATTTTCAAGTCTCTAACTCACCTGAGGTTATGGAGAATAAGTCAGTTCGTATTAAATGGGAAGGGAATGTCAACCCGATACGTGGCGAGATCATGAAGAAGGGCTCATAGAATTTTACGTGAAAGCTGTCGAGATACCTCGGCAGCTTTTTTTGCCGGGACATCATAGATTTACATTGGTTTATCAGAGAACCAACAAAATGAACTATAAATAACATTTTAATTTTGATTGCAAGAAATAAAGAAAACGTAGCAAGAAGCATGAGTATAAAGCTTCTTGCTACGTTTTTTTCTACACAGATAGGGATTTATTAGCTTCTATTATAAATCGAGTAAGCGAAGTGATAGACACTGTCTACATTAGAATTCAGCTTCGTTGATCCACTTGCTACTACAAGCGGAATCACATCATAATAGTGTATAAATGAGTAGAGGTAGTGGGTGTTCTGACCGATAGCTGGACCAATTCCGTTAACAGCGATACTAAAATTACCATTCGCATCAGCTGTTCCTGTACCTGAATAGACTGTATTATTCAGACGCGTCACGACATAAACCGTAATGGGAACGTTATAAGCAGGGTAACCATTGGCATCGAATGCTTTTCCATGTACGGTAATATTATTTTTAATTCTCCATTTTTTTCCCTGTGAATAATCGACTAATCCTTCCACACCTCCATCTGAGTTAATGCTACTGATGACAACAGAGCTAGCTACTGATTGGTCTTTTACACTTAACGTATAGGTCTGAGAATCACTATAGCCTGATGAAGAGAGAACACGGACAAAATAGTCACCTTTAGGGAAATTAATGAGATACTGTTTGTTTTGATCGAGGCTAGCAAGTACATTTGCTGCTGCATCTAATATATCTGCACGATAAACGGTACCTGGAATTTGATTGTTTAAAGTGACAGAGATTGATTTTGGTTCTAGTACGTGGAAGTAGCTCCAATCTTCATCGAATGGGTTATCAATGGTTTGGGTATTGGTAAAGGTGGTGGATTCTTTCTCATGAGCGAGCCATGCGTTGTCATCGGGTTCAGAGGTGTCGTAGGTAGTGGAGTGTTTAACTACGAGAGCAAATGTATTAGCTGTATCAAAGCCTTGAACTGAGTTTACGGCTATGTAGTAATAGCCTTCAGGGGCGATGCGGGCAACCTGTTCGTTTTTCCCCGCTTGATAGGAGGAGATAATTTCTTCTTCAAGTTTCATCGTATTTTCATTTAATTTAAAGAAATGCAGATCATAATTGACGTCAGTGGAGCGAACCGTTTGAAGGAAAACGGTTAATTTTCCAGGCTTAGTATTATAGAAAGCATACCATCTAATTTCGCCTTCCTTATTGATGGTACCCGAGTGAATGGAATCGATCGTGATTGGCTTCGCGTTATTTGCGTCCGTATTTTCTGCTTCAGTTTCGGCAGTAGCGGATTTTTTCTTTTTGGCGGTTGACAGAGTGTCATCAATGTCGACAGTCTTTTCTTCAGGCTCAAGTAGGTCTTCTGCACCTTCTTCAACAACTAGCTTATCTCCTAGAGGTTTTCCTAGCTTTTCTGAGCCTAAATCTACTTCTTTAATAAGGGACTTGTCTTGCTTTTTCTTTGTCTCTTGCTCTTTCACATGTTCTTTCTCTTCTACTACTTCTTTGGCAAAACTTACATTACTAAAAGCGGTTGTAAAGAGAATAGCGACCGATAATAACACTTTTTTTAACATATAAATAATAAACCTCCCTTTGTGATGAAATTAACATCTTGAATACTATATTATCAATAAATTACATAATATTCCATTCTTATTTATTACATTTTTTTGAATTTAATATAAAAATTTAATTGTGGATTTATCCTAATAGATTAGTTTCTACTATTACAAACTAGGTAAGATGTGGTAAAACTAGAGAAGAACGGAGGAGAATGAGATGCATTCCATGATTGTAAGCAAGATTGAAAGTCAGTTAAGTAGCTTTACGCAGGCAGAGAAAAAAGTAGCAAGCTATATTGTGAATCATGCCGAATTAATTCCAACCATGACAACAAAACAAATTTCCAAACAATCGGGGGCAAGCGAAGCGAGTGTCGTTCGGTTTTGTAAATCAATTGGGATGAGTAGCTTTCAGGCGTTTAAGTTGGCACTAGTTCGGGATTTAACCCGCTCAGATATGAATATGAGCGACTTCTCCATCATTAAAAAGCAGGATGAGCCATATGAATTGTTTCAAAAAGTCCAGTATCACAATAAGACTGCGATTGAGGAAATATCAACTTCTCTCGATAAAAGGGAATTAGAAAAAGCCATAGAGGCCATTTTACAGACGAAAAGCGTCGTCTTTTATGGTGTAGGTGGTTCTTCAGTGGTGTCTTTGGATGGTTGTCATAAGTTTAGAAAAATCGGCTATTATTCTGAGATGACCACCGATTTTCATATGATGCTTCCGGTAGTGTCCAATATGAAAAAAGGGGAAGTATTGATTGCTATTTCCGTAAGTGGTAATACAAAAGAGGTACTGGAAATTGTACGTTTTGCTAAAAAGAAACAAGTGATTGTGATCGCTATTACCAATTTAACGAAGTCTCTTTTGTATAAAGAAGCTGATATTAAACTATGTACGCCAAACATTGAACAGGATTTTCGAGTAGGTAGTTTTGCTTCCAGAATCATGCATTTAACGATTGTGGATGCCTTATATGTCAGCGTGTTTAATCAAATAGGAGAAACGGTAATTGAGCACTTTAATGAAATTCGTGAAGAGGTATTAAAGTCTAGCAGGTAGGAAGGGAGACTAGATGCGCGGATGCTTGCCTTTATGCTGCATCCTTGCTCTTTTGCCTACCTATTTTTTTGTTCAATAATGAAATGTTGATTCATAAATTAAATAAAATAATTGACGTTTTATTTCAAAGTGGTAAAATGAAAGCGGAAACAAAATAGGAGTAGAAGGTGAGCGCATGCTGGAGAAATTGGTAACAGAGACACGTAATAATAGAACGATGAATTTGGACCAGATGACGATCCTAAACGTATTGCAAATCATGAATGAAGAAGATCAAAAGGTACCACTCGCCATTGCAGCTGAACTGGAACAGATCGAAAGAGCCATTCAGCTAGTGATCCGATCCTTTAAACAAGGTGGGCGACTCATTTATATAGGGGCTGGTACCAGCGGGCGATTAGGAATCCTAGATGCAGTGGAATGCCCTCCTACTTTTGGTACTGATTTTGAGATGGTACAAGGATTGATTGCTGGGGGCAAAGAGGCTTTTGTCGTTGCGGTGGAAGGTGCCGAGGATAATGCTGAGCTTGCTAAAAATGATTTGCAAGCCATTGGATTAACTGACAAAGACACCGTTATCGGGATTGCTGCCAGCGGACGTACACCTTATGTTATCGGCGCTCTTCAGTATGCGAGCAGTGTAGGAGCCAGCACGGCCAGCCTCGCTTGCAATAAGGGTGCGGAAATTAGTCATTTTGCTCATGTAGCAATCGAGGTAGTTCCGGGTCCTGAAATCTTGACTGGTTCCACTCGACTAAAGGCGGGAACAGCACAGAAGCTCGTGTTAAATATGATCTCTACCTGTTCGATGATTGGTGTTGGCAAAGTGTATAAAAACCTGATGGTAGATGTTCAGCCAACTAATCTAAAGCTGGTGGAACGTTCCAAACGGATTATCATGCAGGCTACAGAGGTCAGTTACGAGCACGCTTCCCAATTCTATGAAAAGGCTAACAAGAATGTAAAAGCAGCAATCGTGATGATTTTAGCTGGATGTGAGTATGAAGAAGCGCTAGAGCGCTTGCAAAAGTATGAAGGATTTGTCCAGCATGCCCTACAGCAACCGTCAGAATAGTGACGCAAGTAGAAATACAACCATTATAAACAAATCGATTCGACAACATGCATAGTGGGGTGTAACACTAAAGGCAGGTACTAAGCAGCTATCGAAAAGTATTCCGATATCATCAGGTTTGTATATAAACCTAACTGCTGGTATCCAAGGGCTTCCCCCGCTCTTGTAGCAAGTGCTTTATCCATCAAAGGTTACAAAAAACTTTCATACATGCAAAAGGAGGAATCATAATGAAGGTATTATTCGTATGTTCCGCAGGGATGTCCAGTGCTATTGTGGTAAACGCTCTTAAAAAAGAGGCAGATAAGCATGGGGTAGAGATGGAAGTGAAGGCTGTCAGTACACAAGAATTTGCTGAGGAAGTGAAAAATGGCTGGAATGTAGCCATGGTAGCTCCTCAGGTACGTCACCGTTTTGATCAGTTAAAACAAGAAGCGGATGTAGCGGGAGTGCCGTGCGAACTGATTCCACCTCAAGGCTACACACCACTTGGTGGAGCAACATTATTTAAAAAAGTACAAGAAGTAGCAAAGTAATCAGACACCTAGAACATTTCTTGTAAAGAGGATGTACGCAGGAGTAAAGGGGGAAGTAAGACATGGACGCTTTTGTGCAATTTCTAGATAAACACTTGTCAGGTCCTATTGCTCGTATCGCTGAACAACGACATTTACGTGCAATCCGCGACGGGGTTATCTCCGCTTTACCATTTATTATCGTAGGTAGTTTCTTCTTAATCATCGCTTTTCCACCGTTGCCACAAGATTGGGCAATTACCATGTGGGCAAAAGAGAATGCAGGTCAAATTCTAATTCCTTATCGTTTGACGATGTTTATCATGTCGCTCTACATTTCATTTGGGATCGGGCATAATCTAGCGAAGAGCTATAATCTTGATCCGTTGGCCGGTTCACAATTAGCAATCATGGCATTTCTAATGACGATTGCGCCTAAAGTGATGGATGGTGTAGGTTTTGTTCTTCCTATGACCAATCTAGGCGGACACGGCTTGTTCGTAGCGATGCTAGCTTCTATTTTTGCCGTAGAGGTGCTGCGTTTCTGTAAACAGCGCAATTTAATGATAAAACTTCCAGATCAGGTACCACCTTCCTTGCTACGTTCCTTTGAAGCCTTGATTCCAGTAGCAGTAGTACTTCTGGTCATGACAATCATTACTGTTGTCTTCAAAATTGATTTACATGGACTTGTTGATAAAATTATTGCACCGCTAGTTAAAGCAGGAGATAGCTTACCAGGTATTTTAATCCCAGTCATTTTAATTACTTTCTTCTGGGCATTTGGTATCCATGGAGTTTCCATTGTAGGTACGATTGCCCGTCCACTATGGGAAGTGTATTTGGCCAAAAATGCTGAGGCCGTTGCCGCAGGTCAAGCGATTCCGCACGTGGCACCTGAAACCTTCTTTCAATGGTTTATCTGGGTTGGGGGATCTGGTGCGACACTTGGTCTCGTCCTATGCATGCTGTTGTTTGCCAAATCAAACTATCACAAGACATTAGGGAAAACTGTCATTGTACCAGGGATCTTCAATATTAACGAACCAGTTATTTTCGGGATGCCAATTGTGTTAAATCCAGTGCTGATTATACCTTTCGTTATTGTTCCCGTTATTACAGCCTCCTTGTCGTATTATGCTACTGTGCTCGGGTTGGTGAATCCGACCTACATCATGGTACCGTGGACACTGCCAGCACCAATTGGAGCTTATCTGGCAACTGGTGGGGACTGGAGAGCCATTATACTGGTCGTAATTAATATCCTAATTTCATTCCTTGTCTACATTCCATTCTTTAAAATGTATGACAAAAAAGTAGTGGAACAAGAAAGAGAAGCTGAGGAAACAGCAACAATCTAAACATGATGTAAGATAAAGAGAGGAGGGACGTGGAGCAAAGGGAGCTTATGGCATTCTTTGTCCACGTCTCTTTTGTTTTAGTAGCATACATGAGGAATAAGTAACTAGGGTTCTACGACATATAGGGGAGGAATGGACAATGGAAGAGAGCAACAAGCTTATGAAATTTCGTTGGAAAAGCGCCTTTTTCTTTTTTACGTTTGTTGTGGGTTTAAATTTGCTACTCACCCCGCTCCTGACGTGGTTGGGACTATCCCAACGAGCAAGTCTGTTTCTAGTAAATAGCTTGGCTGGAGGCATAGGAGTTAGCATGGTCATGCTCTACTTTGAAGGCAAATATAAAAGTCGTAAGCAGGCCATCACATTTATCATCGGTTCATTGGTGGTTTGTACGGCGGCTAGTTATTATCTCGTTTACTTGTATTAAGATTACCAATATTTCCTCAAAAGACTAGAAATCTACGAAAAAGTATAGGAGAAATGGGACAGAGAGGAGAAACTAAGATGAATAAAAAAGGGATTAAAATTGTAACGATCGGTGGCGGCTCTAGCTATACTCCGGAGTTGGTGGAAGGTTTTATTAAGAGATATGCTGAAATGCCAATCCGTGAATTATGGCTGGTAGATATTGAAGAGGGACGAGAGAAGCTACACATTGTGGGTGAATTAGCCAAACGCATGGTCAAAAAAGCGGAAGTACCGATGGAGATTCATCTAACGTTGGATCGCAGGGAAGCTCTACGGGATGCTGATTATGTTACGACACAGATGCGGGTTGGATTACTGGAAGCGCGGATTAAGGATGAACGGATTCCATTAATGCATAACATGATTGGCCAGGAAACAAATGGAGCAGGTGGATTATTTAAAGGATTGCGTACGATACCTGTGCTGTTACAAATCGCCGAGGATATGCAAGAGCTTTGTCCGAATGCGTGGCTAATTAACTTTACCAATCCGGCTGGTATGGTAACAGAAGCCTTATTGCGTTATGGTAAGCATTCTAAAGTCATTGGTATTTGTAACGTACCTATTACCACAAAGATGACGATAGCAAAGATGCTTGATATTGATGTAGGACGACTTCATATTGATTTTGCTGGACTTAATCATCTTGTATATGGACTTCGGGCTACTGTTGATGGAAAGGATGTAACCGAGCAGGTCTTGCACATGTTGGCTGACCCGGAAAAACAATTATCTATGCGTAATATTGCTCCAATGCCTTGGGAACCAGCTTTCTTGCAAGCATTAGGAGTGATCCCATGCCCATATCACCGTTACTACTATAAAACACAAGATATTTTAGTAGAGGAATTAAAAGCATTCGCATCAGGAACCACGCGAGCAGAGGTAGTAAAACGGTTGGAAGACGACCTATTTGAGCTATATCGGGATGAACATCTACAAATAAAACCTCCACAATTGGAAAAACGAGGTGGTGCGTATTATAGTGATGCCGCATGTAGCCTTATTTCCTCTTTGTATAATGGAACAAATGATATTCAGACATTAAATGTTAGAAACAATGGAACCATTCAGGGGATTCCTAATGATTCGGCTGTAGAAGTGAATTGTATCGTTACGAAGGAAGGCCCAAAACCAATCACAGTAGGCGAGTTACCTACAGCTATTAATGGACTTGTTCAACAGATTAAATCGTTTGAACGAGTAGGAGCAGAGGCGGCTGTGACTGGTTCCTATGAGAAAGCATTGTTGGCATTAACTATTAATCCTCTAGTGCCAAGTGATGAAAAAGCTAAGGCTGTTCTAGATGATTTGTTAGAGGTACATCGTGATTATCTGCCTCAATTTTATAAAGAGGAGCAAGCTTGATATGGCCTACGTGATCGGACTTATGTCAGGTACGTCTTTGGATGGCATTGATGTAGCCCTGGTCGATATTCATGGAAAGGGTTATGACTCACAGGTTAAGCTACTTGATTTCATGACACTTCCATTTGCTCAGTCTGTGCGCGAGGAGATTGTGGATAGCTTGTCACTTGATCGCTCGAACGTACAGTTAATTTGTAGTCTTAACTTTAAACTGGGAGAATTATTTGCTGATGCCGTAGAAGCCATTTGTAGGCGGAATCAGCTTGACTTTACCAGTGTTTCTGTCATTGGTTCCCATGGTCAGACGATCTATCATCAGCCCCAGTCAAATGGACAGTATGTAGCATCCACTTTGCAGATCGGTGAACCTGCAATAATTGCCTATCGTACCAACACAACTGTCATTTCCAATTTTCGCACCATGGACATGGCTGCTGGAGGACAAGGAGCTCCTCTTGTACCTTACACTGAGCTGATCATGTACCGAGATCAGGAGAAGTCGCGGCTGTTGCAAAACATTGGTGGGATTGGTAATGTAACCGTCATTCCTAAAGCAGCTCAGTTACATGATGTGTATGCCTTTGACACAGGTCCAGGTAACATGATTATTGATGAGATATGTCGAGTATGCTTCGGTACAGCTTATGATAAGGATGGGGCATGGGCGGCTAAAGGAGTTGTGAATGAGGCGTTGCTTGAACAGTGTATGAGCATCGATTATATGCAGCTAGCACCACCTAAATCTACAGGTAGAGAGCTATTTGGGAAGCAGTTTGTAGAGAGGATCATACGAGAAAATACCCATCTATCCCCATACGATTTACTTGCTACCATGACGATGTTTACAGCTAGCTCCATTGCTTATCATTACAAGAAATTTATCTTTCCCACATTACAGGTGGATGAGGTGATTATTGGAGGTGGCGGTAGCTATAACAAAACGCTACTCTCCATGTTACAACAACAGCTGGGGAATACGTGCAAAGTTATCACACAGGAAGATGTCGGATTGTCATCCGAGGCTAAGGAAGCAGTTGCATTTGCGTTGTTGGCCCATGAAACATTACACCGCCTGCCAAGCAATGTACCAACTGCAACAGGGGCCCGGGAACCTGTTATTTTGGGGAACGTAACGTATCCTCCGAGAAGAGTGTAAAGAATAGCAAGTAGGATATGAATAGGAGTGGATCAAGATGCAAAACGAAATGAACAACGAAATCAATAACAATGAAACAGCCATTTTCGAAATTATCGTCCACAGTGGAAATGCTCGTGGTCTTGCTTTTGAAGCCTTGTCAGCAGCCGAAGAGTACAACTTTGATCAAGCGGCTGAGTTGATGAAGCAGGCACAGGAAGAATTAACACTTGCTCACCACACACAAACAGAGTTAATTCAAGCTGAATTAAACGGAACACCTGCGGAGAAGACATTATTAATGATTCATGCACAAGACCATCTTATGACCTCAATGAGTGAGCAAAAGCTAATTGAGCATATGATTCGTATTTTACAAAAAGTAAAAGCAGAGACTTCAAAATAGACAAGGGAGGGTTTGGTATGCATCAGCTAGGTATCTCTATTTACCCTGAACATAGTACAGTCGAGAAGGACAAAGCGTATATCGCACTAGCCCATCGGTATGGTTTCACACGGATTTTTACTTGCCTATTGTCTGTTGAGGGTGATGCTGAGACAATCGTGCAGGAATTTAGGGAAACCATTGATTATGCTAATAGTCTAGGTATGCAAGTCATCGTAGATATAGCACCGCGTGTTTTTGGTAAACTGGGCATTTCCTATGATGATCTATCCTTTTTCCATCGTCTAGGTGCTTATGGCATTCGTCTTGATATGGGATTTACTGGTCATGAAGAAGCGATGATGACCTATAATCCATATGGGCTAAAAATTGAGTTAAATATGAGCAGTGGAACGAAATACATTGATAATATCATGACCTACCAGCCTCAAGTAGATAATATTTTGGGCTCACATAACTTTTATCCTCATCGGTATGCAGGTTTATCATTGAAGCATTTTGAAGCTTGTAGCAGACAATTTAAAGAAAAAGGAATTCGAACAGCGGCGTTTGTTACTTCGCAGGCAGCTACGTTTGGACCATGGCCCGTGACTGAGGGGCTTTGCTCACTGGAAATGCACCGTACGCTCCCTATTAGTACACAGGTTAAACACCTGTATTCAATGGGGCTGATTGACGATATCATTATCGCAAATGCTTATGCGTCAGAGTCTGAGCTGCGTGAAGTAAGTGAAGTGAATCCTAATAAATTAACATTTAGGGTCGAACTACATGAGAGTATTACATCTCTTGAGAAAAAGATTGTATTAGAAGAGCCACATTTTTATCGTGGGGACGTTTCCGATTACCTGATTCGTTCCACACAGTCTCGCGTGAAATATAAGCAAGAGGATTTCCCACCATCAAACACACCACACATTCGCCGTGGAGATGTACTGGTGGAAAATAATCTATATGGACAGTACAAAGGAGAACTACAATTAGCTTTGCAGGATATGGAGAATTCAGGTAAAACAAATGTGGTTGGTCGTATTGCTGAAGAAGAAATTTTCTTGTTGGATCAATTACAGCCATGGGGTAAGTTTGCGTTTGTGGAAAAAGCGTAAATAAGGTGAGTGAAGAAATTGGCCTATATCATCGGAGTTGATGGCGGCGGAACGAAAACAATAGCAGTAGCCTACAATTTTCAAGGCACAGAGCTTGCTAGGGCAGAGAGCGGATACGGTAATGTCCTGGTGCATACAGAGACAGCTATCTCTCATATGATCCAAGCCATTGAACAATGCCAGAGTGCAATTGATGATGATAGTGAATGTGTCTATTTATTTTTGGGGCTAGCCGGAATTGAGGGCGGAACACATCGGGAAGTAGTAGAAACAAGTCTACAAGAGCGTTTTGGGATACCCCTCACGATCACAAATGATGCTCGAATTGCCCATGCGGCCTGCTTGCAAGGGAAAGACGGTATATTGACTATAGCAGGTACGGGAGCGGTAGCGCTTGGCGTGCACAAAGGTCAAAGCTTGATGACGGGAGGATGGGGGCATCTACTAGGTGATGAAGGTAGTGGATATTGGATTGGAATTGAAGCTCTACGTCAGTTGATCCTAGAGGAAGAGTGTGGACTTGAATACAGTTCATTAGGCCAGGTGCTGGTCGAAAATTTGAAGATCCAAAAGGCAGCACAGATGAAAGGCTTTGTCTATTCTTCTTCAAAGGATAAAATCGCAGCCCTAACTCCATTAGTTGTGAGAGAAGCGGAAGCTGGTGAGCCGAATGCGCAACGAATTCTACGGATGGCAGGAAAATATTTGGCCCAAATGACGATTCGTTTGTATCATAAATCCAAGTTTGAAGCACCTGTTTCCATTGCTCTAAAGGGTAGTGTATTGACCAAGATTACCATTGTCCAAAAGGCGTTTTACAAAGAAGTAAAAAAATTGATACCAGACGCCGTATTTGTTATAGACGAGGTTTGTTCTTCTAAAGGGGCTTATTATTTGGCAATGCAAGCAATGAGTGAGCAGTGAGCAAAACAGATAGAGCATCAGAGCAAAACGGCCACGTAGGATAGAACAAAATAAACAATCCATAATCAAGTTTATCAGGAGTAGTAGAAAGGAATTTGTCCTTCTATCGCTCCTTTTTTATTTCCATTGTCTCATATTTCAGTTCTAATTCATTAGCTATATGTGAAAATACCCAAGAAATTAGCTAAAGATGTATCTTAAATAGTGTATTTTACCCACTAAAATTAGTATAATATAAAATTTTTGTAATATTATTGAAATTTTCAGAACTATCTGTCACAATAACGATATTGATAGATTTTACTCCTATCATGTAAGTCTAGTTATAAGGAGGGTGAATGATGAAAAAAGTAGTAAAAGTAGAACTCTCGGATAACAAAAATGTAAAGCAAATGAAAGATTTAATGTGGCGTGTAGTTGTTGATGTTTGTTTGTAATGTAGTACTTTTTTTAAAAAGTAAAATTATCTTTCAACGTAAAGGAGAGTTTTTACTGTGAAAAAAGTTGTAAAAATTACGGTCAACAATGAAAAAGTAGCTGAACTTAAAGTGTTGCATCATCCAATTATCACCATGGTTTGTAAATATTAATGTTAAAGGCAAGAGCACGTATTTTATGACGCGTGCTCTTGTTTTCTTATCGGAAGAAGGCATTTCTATCAATCGAAGAAGGGATAGGATAAAATGAATTCCTTTCACATGATACAGCGTTATAAAGAACTTCGTCAGCTAGCTCATCATACCGATCAATGGTTGGAGTCTAAAATGGGCTCGGACCTCTGGGTAGATGGAATTAATGTATTTTTAACGATCGAGCACGAAGATTTTGTAGAGGGCCTTGAACAGTTTCAACAACAATATACATATGAAGTAGAAGGTGTCACGAATTGCCTCAGACAGCTACAGCTGTATGCACGACATTCGGTTGCACAAGGTGAATTTGCGCTGTATCAGGCTTTGGCAGTGGGAATGACATGGTTATCTTTGCAGGAAGAAACGAATGGTCTACATTTTAATCTGCCTGTACAAATTACCAACCATTCTATTGCACTTTTATTAAGTCCAACCTACCTAGCCGTATGGGCAAATAGCTATAACGCTGGCATCGAGCTCTTTTTAGACATAGATTCCACATTACCTACCTTGTTCCGACCTGAACACGGGAAAATTTATCAGAATGCAGGCTCCTACCTCCGTGGGGAAAATCTCAAATTTCCATTCCAAAATTATTTTCATGAGATTGCTCATATTCTCTTGTTTCACGATGTGTATCAAAGGGTACTGGGATCAGAGGCGGAATGTAGAAGCTATTGGACTCACATCGAGGGATGTATCTATGCATTAGAAGAACAGGTACTAAGTGAGCTGATGGAAGTGCAGACAGACTTGCATATTATTGATGATGGTTACGGAAATATGCAGGGCTTTGAAGATTTTGCTGCCTTCCGGATTCAGCTTTATCAAGGAAGTGAGGATTCTTCTTTGACAGGAGAAACATTGCGGACCTATGTGAAGAGAGGAATGCAATTGGGGGAAGGGAATTTTCACATTCCAGATAATATCGTTAAACAAACGATTTTGTCTAATCATGAATTAGAGGAATGGGAACTGAAATCATTACATACACATTGTTTTTCCTTTGTGAAAGCTCTACAAGCTCATAGTGCTTGGGGAGTTAAAAGCTATGCAAGAAATACGTTACCTGTCTTCAGAGAAACGGTAGAATTGCTACCTGCTCATGCGTATTGCATGAAAAAGCTGGAGGAATCACTTCAGAAAAAACCATGGCCAGACGTGCAATCTCTCCTATCCAGTGAGCCGTTCCCACTTCTAGATTCGAAACAACGTAAACAGCATAAGCAACTATGGAAATGGAGAGAATTATTGTCACGTCTGGCGGAGATTCGTGGATATTTAGAACAGCGCTCTGATCAACTTCTAGAGCAAAATAATCACGAATTATCAACGATGTATACAAGCATTCAGCAGGCTCTATTACCTGTGGCAAAGAAAGTAGCAAGTTGGATAGTAGAGCATGAAGCCACTGTGGAATCAGAGCAACAACACCAGCTTCGCTATGAATCTGTCCAAAAGGAGATCAGTGAAATTCTTCAAGGTGTTCAGGAAGAAGAGGGGCAAAACCGTTTACTTTCCTTTTTACATGTACCATATTCGTATGTTTTAGAACCGAATTGAGAGAAGGGTAGCTATAGAAAGTCTGATTCTCTTATAGGAGAGTCAGATTTTTGCTGTTTTTCCTATGACATCGATTTGGTTTTAACGGACTACACATAAGGGTATAGAGAATGTGAGGGGGGATGAAGATGGAATGGGAGTTACTCCTACGTTTATTTGTTGGTGGTTTATGTGGCGCGCTTATTGGATTTGAGCGTAAAAGTAGACAGAAAGCTGCGGGATTGCGTACCCATTTCCTAGTAGCGGTGGGCAGTTCATTGATCATGATTGTTTCTAAATATGCTTTTTTTGATGTTTTAGGGGATTCTGTCAAACTAGATCCAAGTCGTATTGCGGCCAATGTGGTGAGTGGGATTGGCTTTCTTGGAGCCGGGACGATCTTAGTACAAAAACAGTCTATTCGTGGCTTAACAACAGCAGCTGGTTTGTGGGCTACAGCGGGTATTGGACTTGCTATCGGTTCAGGTATGTATGGCATCGGGTTTTGTGCCACGATTCTGGTGTTGATTGGGTTGGAAATTCTAGATCGTAGCTTACAATTGCTATTTCCCAAAACGATGCACCTAGTTGTTCATTTGCAGGAACAAAACCACGTACGGGATGTTATTGATAAATTGGCCAATAAAGGAGTTACAATTACGACCTATCAAGTTGAAATGCCCAATGAACAAGAGGACACAAAAACAATTCTAGATTTGCAGATTCAGGCACAGATCTCTACAGAAATAAATCACATGCTACTAGAAATTCAAGATATGAGTGGGGTTACATTTGTACGTATGGATAAATAATCCGATGAATAGAAAAATGCCCGCCAATCTGCATGTTTTAGGCGGGCAAATACTTGCGGATATCAGACTATCCATGATTTAGTTTACTTGGTTATTCGTATTTTCTCAAACGTAATAATTGGGTTTTTTGAGAAAGTTATCATAATTCTTTTATAGATATCCTCACAAGGAGATGGAATAGGAAGCAATACCGAAAAAAATATAATAGCAAAAAATTGATAATGAAAAAAGGCTCGAAATTAGAGGAAAATGTCGAACGATAAAGAAAAAAGTTTAGAGTAAAAAGAAAAACAAAAGGGAATTTTCGGAAAATATAAATAAGATTTCATATTATTCCTGCTTCAAGATGATTTAAGTTTAGACATTACTAAAATATCTCTTGCATAAAATTTGGAAATAAATACATAAGATAGGGATTATACACTTGTAAATAATAGGTGCGATGAGACGGACAGGGAGTGGCTGTTAGTTTATCGCACAAATTTATCTGTAAATGTAAAGTATTTACAGTGTTTTACTTATGCTGTCGCTTTATTGGAGTTTTTGTCGAAGCACTTTCTTTTCTAACGATTTCATTGCACAATAAAAATAACTTTATAGCCCTTTAGGGTGAAGGTGGCGTGGAAATGGGCGAGCACATGATATTATTAGGGAAGCGTCATTTTCTTAATGCACAACAGCAGAATATTCGAGTAAAAGGTTGGAGATTCTGTTTGCCTGCAGGTTGTCGATTTATAGCAACGAGGGATGGCTATCCAGAAAATGACCATGCTATCAGTTTGTTTAAGAAATCAGAAAAAATAGCACAAATGATCTTGCGTAGATCTGATGGAGAATTTCAATTTATTATGGAAGCAGTATCTAGTGATTATGCAGTAGAAATAATTGGGTTATCAAAAACAGTTGTTTTTCAGGAAAAGTAGGTATAATAGGCTCAATTTAACATAGGCACCCCTCATCGGGTGTCTTTCTTTTATCGGTTTTTAAGCAGATAGGAATAAATTTATGATGGTATTCATAGGCTTTAATTTATCAGGCTTTCCTTGCCTACAAATTTTTCAGATTTATCCACAAAACAATCTAATCAAGGAAGTTTTCTTTACCAGGAAGCTGTCTTGGTGTAACGTAGAGATAAGAGTTGCGTGTGAGAAATGGCTAGAGGAGGAGTAGCATGAATACATTGCAAATTGGTGATTGTAAACTAACGTGGATGAAGGGTGGAATGACCCAGTTAGACGGAGGAGCGATGTTTGGAGTTGTTCCAAAGGCTTTGTGGAGTAAACGCTACCCTTCTAATGAACTCAATCAAATTCCGCTACGTTCCGACCCTATTCTTGTACAAGTTCACGGAAAAAATATATTGATCGAATCGGGAATGGGTACAAATCGCTTAAATGACAAACAGAAACGTAACTTTGGTTTGGTTGAAGAATCGGAATTATCAGAATCCCTTCAGGCAGTCGGGTTACTTTTTGAAGACATTGATATGGTTCTGATGACTCACATGCATTATGATCATGCAAACGGATTAGTAAGTGTTGCAGAAGATGGTAGTCTCTATTCTACTTTTCCTAATGCCACTATTTATATCAACGAAATTGAATGGAATGAATTACGTTCTCCTAATATCAGATCTAAAAACACGTATTGGGAAGATAATTGGCGCCCTATCGAGAAACAAGTGTGCACATATGCCGACCAAAAAGAGATTGTGCCAGAAATAAAAATGGTACATACAGGCGGTCACAGTGATGGACATGCTATCATTTTGTTTGAAAGTAAAGGTGAGAAAGCTTGTCATATGGCGGATATTATGCCAACACATGCACACCAGAACCCACTCTGGGTTATGGCTTATGATGATTATCCAATGACGTCTATCTATGCAAAGGAAAAATGGTTGAAGGAAATGATATCCCAACAGGCGTGGTTTACTTTTTACCATGATGCCAAGTATCGAGCAGTGAAATGGAATGAACAAGGTCAGATGCTTCAGTCCATACCAATTAACCATCACTAAGGTGTTTTTCACTCTAAAGGGATAAAAATTAAGTTTCTAAAAGGAAGAATGGCGGTGAAACAACATGCAATTGCATCGTGCGCAAAGAGTGTGGTATTGGCTTGACTTTATGCTGGTACTGATTACTCTGTCTCCCATTATTGCGGCGATCGGTTTTTACACCCAAATGCCCGATAAGCTATTAGTAGCGACGAGGATTGGGGAAAAGACCGGATACTATCAGGATAAACTGCTGTTTCTCCTTATTTTTAGTCTTGTCCAAATCGTAGCACCCATTTTGTTACGAGCATTTATTACGATCTCTCGCCAACGAGAACGGCAGACGAAACAGATGGAGATTTGCTTTGATTTATTACGAATAGCTCAAGCAGTAGTATTTAGTACGATGTATTGTTTATTGATATTGCAAAATTTACTTATTCCTATAGGCATGGAAATGTATATCATGATTCTAGTAGGGATTATTTTGTTAGTTTATGGATATTTGTTGCCGTGGATATCGTATTTACATCCGTTGGGTATGCGTACGTCCTGGACCAAAACCGAACAAGAGGTCTGGGTTAATACTCATCGTAAGCTGTCCGTATTCTGGATGCTGACAGGTGTAGTCTATCTGCTATGTCCGTATTTACCAGGATGGCTGGGCTTGGTGTTAATCATCTCTTCCGTGTGTCTAACGATTCTATCTACTTATATTTACTCCTACTTATATTTCCGCCGTGGGAAAGGAAAACAGAACAAGCCATCCCTAGAAGCCTAGGCTTCGAAGGGGATGGTTTTTTACATGTCCTTTTTGGTGCAATCATGATTTTCGTGTATCTAAAGACAAACGAACAAGGGAAGCCGCTTGAACTAAACCGCCGCCAAATCCGTATAGGATAGCTGTGTCGTCTTGTTTAATTTGTTGGGTAGATAAAGCCATATCTAAAGCAAGGGGTATGGTAGCACAGGAAGTATTTCCGAAATATTCCAGACTGTGTAGGGTTCGCTCTAATGGAAATCCACTTTTTTCGCAAATCGATTCAATCATTCGTAAGTTAGCACTGTGTGGCACAAACCAATCTACATCTAACAAGGAAAGATTGCTTTGTGCTACCAGTTGGTTCATTCCCTGAGGTAATTGCGAGACCACCCACTTATATAATTCCCGTCCATTTTGATAGATATTTCCCTTCCCAAGAAGTTCTACATCTCCCATTTGTTTAGAAAGACCTGAACGATATAAATGAATCCCGCCATTACCATTGCTGCTAATGAAGGAATGAAGGAAGCTAGGGTTCTGTTCATCACGTTCTACAAGTGCTGCACCTGCGCCATCTCCAAACAAAACACAGGTATTACGGTCGGAATAGTCAGTTACTTTTGATAACGTCTCGCCGGCTACTACAAGAATTTTTTTATGTAGGCCACTACTTATAAGGGAATTTGCCATGTGTAATCCATAGACAAAGCCAGCACATGTTGCATTTAGATCAAGTGCTCCAGCTGAACGAATTGATAGCTTAGCCTGTAACTGACTAGCTACACTGGGAAAAGCATAGTCTGGGGTGGAGGTACATACAAGAATGAAATCAACATCTTCTACTTCTTTATCATACGCTTGCTGCAAGTGCTGAACGGCTCGTAGACAAAGATCGCTTGTAAATTGGTTGGGTTCAGCTATGCGTCGCTCTCGCATGCCAGTTCTTCTAACAATCCATTCATCGCTAGTTTCAACTAATTTTTCTAGATCAAAATTAGTGAGTCGCTTGTCTGGAACGTAAGAGCCTATAGCGGTGATACGGGCTTTAGAGGACAAAGCATGCGGACCAAAATGTTGTGAAGAAGAGCTTGTAAAAGTATTCGAGTAAGCAGACATCGGTAAGACCCCATTTCTTACTTAATTGAAAATGAATTATTTTATTATCTGGTATTAGTATCAGGTACTAATAATGAAAAGTCAATAGTTTATCCCCATTACATTTTTAGATAATCCTAATCAAATTTTTCATATGGAAGAATAGGTAGCTGTCATTGACTTTTCATTTGAATATTTCTACAATTTGGGTTATCTGAAAAAGATAAAAATAGATAAAGGGGAGTAAAGAGATGAACAGACTACGAGCATACTGGCAAGAATTTCACCCTATAATACACTCCTTACTTATCGGGACGATTTTTGTACGAGCGGCTAGTTCTATGAGCATGCCATTTTTGGCCATTCATTTATCAAAGACAACGGATCTGAGTCCAGTCATGATTGGTATTACAATTGGGGCTGGGCCTCTGGCATCTACAGTGGGCGGATTTATTGCAGGAACGTTATCTGATTTGTTTGGACGAAGAAGAATTATGCTGTGGGCTTTGTACACCTGGATACTTGTTTTTTTAGGATTTGCGATTGGAAAAAGCGCAATCTTTTTTATTTTACTTAACATTTTGGCGGGATTTTGCCGCTCATTTTACGAACCTGTATCGCAAGCACTTATGGCTGACTTAACAGAACCAGAGCGACGCTTTCGAGTTTTTTCCATGCGATATCTGGCCATTAACATCGGTGTCTCTGTAGGTCCTTTGCTTGGGGCTTATTTAGCCTTATTAGGAGGGGCTCTTCCGTTTATCGTAACGGCGATTATATATTTGCTCTATGTCATAAGCCTACAATATTTGTTGAATAAATTTGGTATCAAACAAATTGAAGGTCAAAAGAAAGAAAAGGTTACATTTGCCTCGGCTTGGAAGGTAGTACGTCAAGATGTCGCTTTGCGCTATTTTATTGTCGGTGGCATCCTAGTCTCAGTAGGCTATTCACAAATGACTGTGACCTTGTCTCAATTCGTTCAGGGAATGTTCATTGACGGAGCCATCCTATTTTCATATCTCATGAGCTTAAATGCAATAGTGGTGGTTGCTTTTCAGCTTCCGTTATCCAGATGGGCCGAAAAAAAGACCCCGTTGTTTAGCCTTGTAACTGGAACGATCATGTATGCCATGGGCTTGTTAGGCTTCGGAATTTCATCAAATTGGTGGGCGTTTATGATTTCGATGTGTGTCTTTACCATTGGGGAGATCTTAACCTTCCCTGCTTCCACGGTTTTCATTGATTATTTAGCACCTGATGGTATGCGCGGGACCTATTTTGGCGCCCAAAGCTTTCATAATCTAGGGCAATTTTTAGGGCCGGTGCTAGGGGGATATTTACTCGGAGTATATAATGGAACGGTTATGTTTACGATCATTGCCTGTATAACACTTTTTAGTATTCTGTTTTATACCCAGGGACGTAATTGTTATACTGCTCGTACGGGTGAGCCCATGACGATGATCCGGTAGGAAAATGAGTAACAGATAAAAAAACTGTCGGGAAGCATAAGTTCTCGACAGTTTTTTGTGTAAGTGGATAATACGAAATCGAATTATTTTACTGCCTGCATAATTCGATTTGCTATACGTTCATATCCAGCATGATTAGGATGGAAATGGTCCGTGTATAAATAGGCTTTCTCCTTGTTCCAAAATAGGTCATAGGACGGTATTACTAACACGTTATGATAACGTGCTGAGATGGTAGCCGCTTCATTATTCCATTCCTGTACATGGGTACTTGATTCTTGTTTGAACTCTGTATCGCCAAATGGATTATAGAGAGAGGTGTAAAAAATAGGTGCTTCTGGATTTATAGATCGAATTTGTTTTACAATGGCTTCATAGTTGATAGTAAGTTGGGTTGAAGCATCCAATAGTTTTTCAAGATCAAATTCAAATATACCACCGCTTTGGCGAAACAAATCATTCCCCCCAATCGTAAACAATATGAGGTTGGCCTCGGAAATCAGGCGTTTGACATTTGTTTGTTTCAGTTGGTTTACTAAATCTCCTGATTCACTGCCACTAATGGCTAGATTGCTTAATTGAATGCTTTGATTACGCTCTTTTTCAGCTCTTTGTTTAAAAATCCCAATATAGCCTAATCCGCTTGAATCTCCTAGCCCACGTGTTAAGGAGTCACCCAACGCTACCATTTTTAATGTGCCTGTAGTGGGCAAGATAGCAGGAGGAGGAGTTTCTGATGTTTGGTCTTGTTTGGGGGCCTGAAGCTCAGCTGTGCTTTTGTCAGCTAAATGCACTGGCGTAAAAGCAAAGCAGAAGCCAACTAATAGAGCAAAAAAGGATAAGCAAGCCAGTAGCAGCAACCATTTGGTTAACGGATGTTGTTTAGATCTGAGCACAGAGAACCTCCTTATCATAGAGCATGTCCATGTCATGTCTTGTTACATTGTACTTCTATTGTACCATTCTGGTCTGTGATCAAACCAGAGAGGTTCATGTGGAAGAAAAGGCATGGGGAATCTGTCCTTGTGAAAGAATAAGAAATCCTATGTTAACGAATTTACAGATAGAAAGGTGGGAGACATGTGGCAGACAAAGTTCTTTCTGTTGCTCGTTTACAAAAATCAATTAGGAAAAAACGACTGATTCATGATATTACATTTGATGTGCGGGCAGGGGAGGTATTTGGTTTTCTTGGACCCAATGGAGCTGGAAAAACCACCACAATTCGTATGTTGGTCGGGCTTACCAGACCTGATGCGGGAGAGATAAAAATTGGTGGCTACTCTTTGCAAAACAATTTTTTGAAGGCGATTGATCAGGTGGGATGTATTGTCGAGAATCCTGAATTGTATCCCTTTCTAACAGGGCAGGAGAACTTAGAAATGCTTGCTCGAATGAGTAAAAAGGTAAGCTCTGAGAGAATTCGTGAAGTAGTAGAACTGGTGGAGCTGACGGGAGCGATTCATGAACGAGTAAAAACTTATTCGCTTGGTATGCGTCAGCGTTTGGGAATTGCGCAAGCGTTACTACATCGTCCCCGCTTACTCATTTTAGATGAGCCTACCAACGGATTAGATCCGGCTGGTATTCGTGAATTGCGGCAATTCATACGTCGTCTGGCGCTGGAAGAAAGAATCGGTGTCTTTATTTCCAGTCATATGCTAAGTGAGATTGAGCTCATGTGTGACCGTGTAGCTATTATTAATAAGGGACGAGTTATTTCAATTGGTCAAGTCAAAGAATTAATGGAGCAATTCGCTGATCAGGTTAATTGGAAATTTATAGATAATAATTTACCGAAGGCTGTTGAGCTGATGCAGGCAAGTCCACATGTATATGAACTTATGGCGTTGTCAGATGGCAGAGTGAAGTGTCGAATGGATACGGATAAAATAGCTGAAGTTAACCGTGCCCTCATCCTGGCAGGAGTACATGTTACTGGCATTGAAGAAAAGGCTGTTACATTGGAAGATCTCTTCCTTACACTAACTCAAGATAAATCACTAGATGAGGAGGGGAAGCATGCTTGATCTGGTGTATAATGAAAGCTTAAAGCTAGTCAAACGTAAGCGCTTCTATGTAGTCGTCCTCATTTTGCTTATTCTGATTCCGCTATTTACATATGCGCAATATCAATCAGTAGAGGTGGCTAGAGCGCAAATTGGTACAGATGACTGGCGTACCATTCTGCAACAAAAGATTGTAGATACCCAAAATAGATTGGCTTCCAGTCGTATTCCCCCCGAATGGAGAGATTTTCTAAAAACCCAATTAGAGCTACAACAGTATTATCTGGATCATGATATCGATCCTTCAGCACCAGGAGCAGTTACGTTTGCACGTGGATTCATGGATCAGTCTGTTGGGCTGTTTCTACCGATGATTATTGTAATTTTAGCAGTTGATCTCGTGTCTTCAGAATTTAGTGAAGGGACAATTAAACTGTTGCTGACAAGGCCAGTCAAACGTTGGAAAATCCTTACGAGTAAATATATTACACTTCTATTGTTCACCTCGCTGACCTTGTTGTTATCTTTGGTACTAGCGTATGCTATTTCAGGGGTTGTCTTTGGCTATGGAGGGTGGACGATGCCTGTTTTAACAGGTTTTAAGGCGACAGGAGAAGTCTTACAAACCTCACAGGTATTCGTATTAGATCAATGGAAATATATTTTGATGCAATATGGATTAGGTTGGTTCGTTTGTGTCGTGGTTGGTACAATATCGTTGATGATCTCTGTATTGGTGAGAAGTACAGCGGCTGGTATGGGTATTATGATGGCTGCTCTCATTAGTGGAGCTATTTTGACCCAAATGGCCTCTACGTGGGAACAAGCTAAGTATTTATTTAATGTAAATTTACAGCTTACGACCTATCTAGCAGGAAGTTTGCCACCGATTAAAGGGATGAATCTCCCTTTTTCCCTTGGAGTATTATCTATTTGGGGAGTCGTTTCTTTAGTGATTGCCTATGTAGTGTTTACTAGACAAGATGTTACATAATGAAGATATAACCAAAAACCCTCTAGCTACCGCTTTACCTTTGGCTAGAGGGTTCTTTTATTTGGTCTGGCAAACGCCATCAAGCTATGACCAATTCATGGTTTTTACAATATCCATTAAATCTTGCAAGCTCATTCCTTTTGCTGTTGCAATCACATAGAGCGGTTGGGAAGACTTGGTGGTAATAAGGTGAACAGCATGCTGCATTGTGTTTTTTTCTTGAGAATCGAAAGTTACTCCGATTGCTTTATCAGTACCAACATAGAAAATTTGCGGAGAACCCGCAAAGGTCCCTGGAATGGACAAGGTGCGTTTTTGCGTGTCATTACGTAGTACCTCTAGCTTAATCTGAGCATCACCATGATGATAGACAGAGGTTTGGGAAGTAACATGCTTACTTGTTTCTGATTCATAATGAATAGCAACAGAAGCAAGCTTATAATCTGCCTTGACTAAAGCAGCAAGTGGCATATCAGAAGATTGCTTTGCTTTTTCCAAGGAGGTAAAGCTGGAGAAGGTTTGTGGTTTCTCCTTTTCCTTCTCTGCCTCTTGGGTGAACATTTCACTTGTTGCGCCACCAACTGACTCTACCTTATTTTCGTCTACGGAGGGAGCCTCAGTTGCTGTCAAGGAATTATTTGGGCTTGTTACGCCTCCTTGATTCTCAGGGCCCGCTATTGCCATGTCATTCAATTTTTCTAATTGATCAGAGGACAGTGTAGACTCTGAACCAGAATTTTGATCAGCTTTTTTCTCTGTTGCACTAGAAGCTGTTACCGCATGCTCTTTGGACGCTGTTTGCATCGGAGATAGTGAGCGTGAAGCGAGCAGAGAAGACGAAGCTGGCTTATTGTTTTGGTCTTGTTGAACGGCTTGTTTACTATTATCATGCATAGCAATTGCTGAGTTTGCGGAAGGTGCTTGCGATTTCTTTGCCTGAGCTACCGCCGTATCTTTGTCACTTTTAGCCTGCTTGATGTCCTTCTTCTCTGTTGTTCCTTCCGCTTTTTTCAAGCTAGGTGCAGGAGCTTCTAGTAATTTTTCTTGTGATGTAGCTTTTGGATCAGATACTTGCGCATTAGTTTCAGGTGATCCTCCCCCGATAGGAGCTTGCTTGGTGTCAATTTGTGGTGACTGAGCCATATAGGAAGTAGACCCCTCAGGAGTTGGTGCATAAGCTACCTGTGGAGGCTGAATTTGCTCCGTACTGTTACCTGTAAATCCTCCATTTAAAGCTTGAACACCCACAAGTCCCATGACCAAAAGTACACTAGCGGCTCCCAAGACAGGATAGGAAAGGAATCTAAAGCGTTTAGCTTTAGGCATGCTACTTACTTTTGCTTGATCAGTTGCTGCAAGTGGAATGATTCCCGGTTCTGTTTTTTCAGATTGACTAGAACTTCCATGATGTTGAGGAGAGGCATATATCTTATTCATAATACTGTTTTCTAGGTCAATGGAAGGTTGTGGAATCTCTTTTAGGAACAGGTTTTCCTCGCTAGATGACCATTCATTCTCTAGCCAAGCCAAGCATTCATCACAGGTTTCTAAATGGGAAAGAGCGATATCGTCGTCAACAGTGTTAGTCCATTTTGCCTTAAATTCATGGCAATTCATGTACGAGTCCTCCTTCCATTTTCGTTAACACTTTGGCAAATTCTTGCCTTGCTCGTAAATATCGAACTCGTGCTGTAGACTCTGCTACCCCAAGTAGGGAAGCTATTTTATCAAAGGGATATTCGTGCGTACAACGAAGCACAATAACTTCTTTATAGGAGTCAGATAGCAGTTCGAAAGCTTCGGCGATGGTCTTCTGTTGTTCTTTTCGCAAAAGCGATTCTTGTGGTAATTCATTCTGCACTCCTGAAGGGACGAAAGCCAAATGTTCATCCGTATCATGGAACTTCCGGCGCCGGAGAAAGTCAATGGTACGATTCCTTGCTAAAGTATGGAGCCACGTAGATAGTTGACTTTCACCTCGATAGGTGTTCAGCTTTTCGTAGGCTTTGATAAATACCTCTTGGGTCAGGTCTTCAGCGTCAGCCTTGTTATTTACCATCTTATATATGAAGATATAGATCATATGCTGGTATTTTTGAATAATGTCACGAAAAGCTTCGACGTCCCCTTGCAAAACCTGTTGTACAATTTCACTGTCGGTTTGCATCGAAGTATTGCCTCCCTTCACTTCATCTGACGATACGTTGTTTTCAAACGTTTCAGTTGATCTTTTTGATTTTTATCCATAAATATTTCCAATTCTCTTACATGACGAAACAGCATGGATAGTCGTAGTAAAAAAGCCGGTGCATGCAAAGTTTCTTTCCCATTCTATCATTTTTTTAGGGAAAAAAACGTTACAAAAACTAGGAAAGGATTGGGACATATCTTACGCTTTACTTTACTACGTTTCCAGATCTGATGTATCTACATCAGGTTCAATAATTTGATAGTGATATCCTTGTTCTAATAGAAACATCTGACGTTTGCTAGAAAACTCCTGCTCACGGGTATCCCGTGACACCAGTGTATAAAAATAGGCTTGGTTGGTTGCCTTGGGACGCAAAATACGACCCAATCGTTGAGCTTCTTCTTGTCTTGAACCAAAAGTGCCTGAGATTTGAATTGCGACATTGGCATCGGGCAAATCTACAGCAAAATTGGCCACTTTAGATATCACTAACTGTTTGATTTCCCCACGCTTAAACATGTCATAATAGCGACCACGGTCTTCTTCAGGTGTTTTACCTGTGATAAGCGGTAATCTGAGTGTATTAGCCACCAATTCTAATTGTTTGATGTACTGACCAATAATTAGGATTTGATCGTCTTTATGCTGCTTCAGCAGTTTTTTTATCCAGTCCACCTTAATGGGATTCTCCGCTGCTAATCGATATTTTTCACGTGTGCCTGAAAAGGCATAGGCCTCACGATAGATTGAAGGGAGTGGTAGTCTTACTTCTTTACAGAGGGCTGTTGCGATCCAGCCCTGAGCTTCTAAAGCTTTCCATGGCATTTCGTATTTTTTGGGACCAATCAGTGAGAAGACCTCGTCTTCTTTTCCATCTTCACGTACTAGCGTAGCGGTTAAACCTAATCGGCGTTTGGCTTGAATGCTCGATGTCATCTTGAAAATGGGAGCAGGGAGCATGTGTACTTCGTCATAAATGATTAACCCCCAATTATGGTCCGTAAATAAATTCATATGGGGAAACTCTTCTCCACCTCGCTGTCTCGATGTCACCATCTGATAGGTTGTAACTGTAACAGGCCGCACCTCTTTTTGTTCACCAGTATATTCGCCTACCATGTCAGCGGTCAGGGTGGTTTTTGTTGTGATTTCGTTGATCCATTGTCGGACAGATGTCGTACTTGTTGTTAAGATGAGGGTCGCTGTCTCAAAGCGTGCCATGGTACCAATCCCAATGATGGTTTTTCCGGCTCCACAGGGCAAGCACAAAACACCACTGCCACCATAAGCAGTACCGTTGGCATAAAAGGCATCCACGGCGGCTAGTTGATAATCTCGTAATGCAAAAGGAGTTCCTGCTCTATCGTGAGGCACAAGCTTCATTGGGCACGGTTCACCCTCCTGATAGCCAGCTAAATCCTGCACAGGATAGCCAAGCTTAATGAGAGCCTGTTTTACCAGTCCACGTGAGTAAGGCTTCAGTATATACAGACTATCCGAACGTTTTTCTTCTATATAAGGTTGTAGAGATTGGTAGCCCATGACTTCAGTCAAAATAAGAGGGTCAATACTGGTTAATCCGATTTGATCCTCGTATGTATGCATCTGAATCAATCCATATCTCGCAAACGCTCTTTTTACCTCATCTGCGACAGAAGGGGGAAGTCCGTATTTACTGTAACGGCTCAGGGCATCTAGGATTTGTTCTGCTTGTAGCTGACTTGCCGCTGCATTCCACAAAGAAAGTGGAGTTAAACGGTAGGTATGTATATATTCTGGGCTTTTAATGAGCTCAGCAAAGCCACTAATTGCTTGTCTTGCTTCATCAAATAAGGGATTCTCAACTTCTAGTAAAATACTCCGATCACTTTGTACAATTAGTGGTAAATGGGGTTGAAAAGACACGTTCGTCACCTCATAGCGGTATCAATACGCCAATGGTACCATATTTGGGGACGAAAGGGAAAAGCAGGGGAGGGCTCTTATTTTGATTCAAAATCAAGGGCTCAGGTTACAATAAAAGTACCTTTATAGAGATAGGAGGGAAGAATGTGGAATCGGGTAGCATTCTTGGGACAAGCATTAATTTATTGTTTGTTCTGTTTCTTGTTTTCCTAAATGGGTTCTTTGTAGCAACTGAATTCGCCCTGGTAAAAATACGTGAATCTCGAATTACTCAGCTTGTAGCAGAAGGTAATGTAAAGGCTAGATTAGTTGATACATTATTACATCAACTAGATGCTTATTTATCCGCAACCCAATTAGGAATTACACTTGCTTCTTTAGGATTAGGCTGGATTGGAGAGCCAGCGATAGCGCACTTATTGCATCCCGTTTTTACATATGCAGGGATAACAGAGCCATGGATGAGTTCGATATCCGTTGTGATTGGATTTTTGATTATTACATTCTTACATATTGTGTTAGGGGAGTTGGCACCTAAGTCATTAGCTATACAGCGGCCTGAACAGGTCTCTCTATTTGTAGCACGTCCAATGCAAGTGTTTTATAAGGTGATGTATCCCTTTATTAAGCTGTTAAATGGAGCAGCCTCCAAAATCTTACGCTTGTTTGGTATTGAACCTGTATCGGAGCATGAAGCGGCACATACAGAGGAAGAAATTCGTATCTTGGTCAATGAAAGTCACAAAAGTGGATTAATTGATAACACCGAATTGATGCTAGTAGATAATATCTTTGAATTCTCGGAAACGACAGCTCGCGAAATCATGGTACCTCGAACAGATATGGTTGTGCTCGATATTAGGGACAGCTTTGAGGATAATTTGGATATCGTGAGTACAGGTAGATTTACCCGTTATCCCGTGGTAAATGGGGATAAAGATCATGTGGTTGGAATTTTGCATATCAAAGATATTTTAACCTATGCTTTAAAGGAAATAGAGAAGGAACGTCATTTAACCGATTTATTACGCCCTGCTTTATCTGTACCAGAGACCATTTCTATCAGTCAATTATTAACCATGTTGCAAAAACAACGGAGTCAAGTAGCTATATTAATTGATGAATATGGTGGTACAGCTGGATTACTTACACTCGAAGACATTGTGGAAGAGATTGTAGGAGACATTCAGGATGAATTTGATGATGAGCGTCCTGAGATCGAGCAATTTAAACAAAAGGAGGAAAGTATCGTTTCTTTTGATGGTCGTATGTTGCTTGAAGAAGTGAATGATTATCTTAATATACAGCTAGACACCACAGAAGTAGATACAATTGCTGGCTGGATTTACACCAAAATTACCCATCCTCCAACTTTAGGCATGAAAGTATCAGAGGGGGAGTATGAATTCGAAGTTGGAGAAGTGAACCATTTGCGTATTACGCGTGTTTTTGTTAAGAAGCTGATAAAAGAAAACGCGGAAACATAAGCCACCTAGTAAGTCCCTGCATAGGATATCAAATAGACATGATATTCGTGGAGGGGCTTTTGTGTATAAGATCATTTCATTTCCCAAAACGCTTGGTTATAGTATTTGTGCAAAAAAATTGGCGGAAAATCAATCCATTATGCCCTCAGTTAGGCATTGTGCATCGGTTGGTTGTTTCTTAGTAGCGCAGGATGAATTTGAAAAGTTAACTAAATTAATTGGCCAAGAAGGATATACGGTATCAA
This sequence comes from Brevibacillus laterosporus DSM 25, assembly GCF_002706795.1. Taxonomy (NCBI): domain Bacteria; kingdom Bacillati; phylum Bacillota; class Bacilli; order Caryophanales; family Paenibacillaceae; genus Brevibacillus; species Brevibacillus laterosporus. The sequence goes on along the minus strand of NZ_CP017705.1, from coordinate 1,005,399 downwards.
ATGAAGTACAGGTGCGTTTACACAGCCAGGATAGCCAGGATAGCCAGGATGAAATTCCATGGGGTGTAGAGCATATGGGGGCTCCTGCCCTGTGGCATGTAACACAGGGCAAGGGAATCAAAGTTGCCGTCATTGATACTGGTATCTCACATTCTCACCCAGATTTGAAGGGACAGGTAAAGGGAAAAGTATCAGTGATAAGTGGAGCAGGACGGAACAATCTGGGAGGTCACGGTACGCATGTGGCAGGGACCATAGCGGCTGTAGCTAATAATCGTGGTATTGTTGGCATTGCCCCACAGGTTGATCTGTATGATGTGCAAGCGTTTGGAGCGGATGGAACAGCTAACATCAGTGACATCATAGCTGGACTGAATTGGGCTATCGAGCAGAAGGTAGATATTATTAACATGAGCTTTGGAACGAGTGAAGATCATCCTGCTTTCCATCAAGCTTTACGTGTAGCCTCCAAGAATGGAATCAAGCTCGTAGCATCCGCAGGTAATAATGGTGGTGGATTAGAGTATCCCGCTGCCTATCGTGAGGTAATTGCGGTAGGGGCGATCAATCAACAGGCAAAATTGGCTGAATTTAGCGCAAGAGGCAGAGGATTGAACACAGTTGCCCCTGGTGTTGGCATTAAATCGACCTGGCTCAATAAAGGGTATCGTACGTTGGATGGTACTTCTATGGCAGCTGCTCATATTTCGGGATTATATGCATTACGTCTAGCACAACAGCGTAGTAGAGCCACGAATCGTTTTAATAAACAGGCGAATAATCGTAGAAATAAACGAACAAATATACAGGAAGAAGCGATTGAAAAAAATCATGAAAAGAATCTTGTAAAGAAACATGAAAAGAAATCTGAAAAGAAATCTGAAAAGAAATCTGAAAAGAAACATGAAAAGGATCGAAAAAATATCGAGGAGAATAACCCTGCACATAACCGTCGAAACAGATTCAACCTTCTTTCTTTATTTAAAAGACGCTGACATGCAACGAAGGGATGACAAAGTGAATGCATTATGCGCTTGATTATTATGTGAAAACAGCTCCTTCTTATCAAACAGCAACTTCTATTTTTAAAGATGAATGGATTAGCATCTTTCCAGCAGAATATCAAGTTGATGGGGGCTTTGCCCCCTTATTTGAAGATGATCGTGCCATCTGGGCGATTGATAAGTTGGGAGGAGTAGCAGGTAAATCGGTACTGGAATTAGGCCCGATGGAGGGGGCACATAGCTATCTGCTGGAAAAAAAGGCGGATGCCGCTAGTATTCTGGGAATCGAAGCAAATACCAAGTGCTTTTTGCGTTGTTTGGTAACAAAAGAAGTAACTAATCTGCAACGTGCACGCTATCTATGTGGGGATTTTGTAGAATTTTTAAAACAGACAGATCAAACTTTTGACGTTTGTTTCGCCTCTGGTGTCTTATATCATATGGTCAATCCGATTATGGTACTGGGATTGCTAAAGGAACGATGCAAGCAAATGTACTTATGGACGCATTATTTTGATGAAAATATCCTACAGCACTCGGTTGATTATCGTCTGCGATTTAGCGGGAGCCAATCAGCTTTAGAGTATGGCTTTGCCCACACGTTATATCAACATAATTATTTGCAAGCACTGGATAGTAACCTGTTTATTGGTGGAACACTCCCCTTTAGCAATTGGTTGAGTAGACAGGATTTACTTGCAGGTCTGCAGCATGTTGGTTTCCAAATAGACGCAATTAGCTTTGATGATCCGAGCTATCCTAATGGTCCGGCTCTTGCCATAGTTGCAAGTGTTCGAGAGTAACTAACTGAATGATCAATTCAAATAGATAACCGGGGGACACAGCATAACTCCTATGATAGTAAGGCATCATACGAGGGGGCTTGCTTTCTCGGTTTTTTTGGCTTTTTATATGAATGGAGCAGGAAGGAGAGGTGAAACTTTCCAATCGATTTGATACAATTACAAGATCAGATGGATAAAGGAGATTGGTATCATGCGTATTCTACTTACAAACGACGATGGCATCGAAGCGTTAGGTATACGAACCCTTGCGGAAGCCCTTCTTCCTTTACAGGACCTTGAAATTTATGTGGTTGCTCCGAGCGAAGAGAGAAGCGGAGTGGGTCACGGTGTTACATTTCGTGAAGCATTAGCGCCTGCACCGCATGATTTTTATGGTTTACCAGTAAAGGCCTGGAGCGTAAATGGAAATCCTGCTGATTGTGTAAAGGCGGCATATTACCTGCTATTTAAAGATCAAGAGCGTCCAGACCTTGTGTTATCCGGAATTAACGTAGGTGCTAATTTAGGAAAAGATGTTTACTATTCAGGGACATGTAGTGCAGCTCGAGAAGCTGTAATTCTAGGCATACCAGCTGTTGCTTTGTCCTATGATAATTATCATAATCCAGCAAGTTTTGGTGAAGTAGGAAATATTATTAAACCCCTGCTAAAACAATTTATGGAACAAACCAAACAAAAACAAATGCCACAGAAAGTGTTCTGGAATGTAAATGTTCCTGATTTGCCCCAAAGCCAAGTTAAAGGAATAATCCCAGCTGTTCTAGCGTTTGATTTTTATCACGACGTGTACAGTCCATCAGACTCGGGTTATTTTCTGGGAAGGGAGTATCCTGATCAATTGGAAAACCAAGGTACGGAGGAGGATTTTCAGTTGTTAAAAAAGGGATATACGACTGTTACACCTATTCATATCGATTCCACTGATCGAAAGTTACTGGAGAAAATGAAAGAGTGGCCACTCTTAAAAAAATAACCTAAGGGGAGAGTAACAAATGGCAGAAATGCAAATGCAACCCTTACTTTCTTTCCCTGGACCGTCTCCTGATGCTCATACATCAGGGGAGGTTCTCTCTACAGATGCTTACGCTTTCTTGTACCAAATCGTGAACGATGAAGGCTATCCCTGTTTCGGACGATTAAATGATCAAGGTGTAGCTGAGATTTACCTGGTATTTGAAGATATTGATGCTTTTAGTCAAGCCGTGGAGGGACTTAGTACGGTCGAGTTTCGTACGTATGAGGAGCAATTGCTTCTGATCGTATGGACAAAATATGAGAAAAGTGCCCCACTGGGTTTCCCTCTTTCGTTTATTCCACATGTACCTGCTGAACGCACTTGGCTTCATGCATTGTTAGAGCAGCCCAATCTGGAGCTGTTTTTTTTAGCAAGGGAACAAGGCATGCTAGTTCACATCTTCACGGAAATACTTACCTTTTCCTCTAATGAAAGATCGGGTGTTACTCAAATGCTACAGGAGTTGGAAGAGCGTACTCACATGCCGATTGTGTTAGCAGGCTCAGATCAACAAGAAGGCAAGAATGAGATAGTCTCTAAATCTGCGCTGGAATTACCAGATGATGTCTTGTTACAACCTGGAGAAGCATATGATTTTCTTTATCAAATCCATGTGCAGAAGTATCAGGATAAAGCGGAGCATGTCTTAATGGAGAGCTTGTATCAAGCATTACACATGCTAAATAGACATCCAATCAGTCGTATTCGAGAAGCGGATCTTCTTGTCTGGGTCTTTGGGGATGAGCAAAGGTTCTCGATCTATACAAGCCCTTCACTACGTGACATGTATCCGACTCAGCAGGATGATCCGTTTTTGGAATTATTTCGTCGGTTTACGGCTTTTCAAAACATTCGAGGAATATCTCCAATAAAGGAAGGAGCGTTTCCGATTTTTCAACGAAAAGCGGGATGTTTTTACCACTTGGAATTAAATGATGAGATGCAAGGCAAGCTTGCTCGACTTTTTTCTCATATGGACAAGAAAAGCGTAAATCCATTTGTCTAAACATACAGAAAACTAGACATGTTTCAACAAAGGATTAGACATGCCAAAATGCGAAAAGGAGTATAGATAAAAAGTGATGGGGGTGTAGGTAGTGAATTCTTCCCAACAAGGCAGTATCGCACTTATTTCTCAATCCTTTCAAGGTCTACAAAAAGAGGTAGAGCAGGTTGCTCAATCATTGTCTCTTCGCACGGAAGGAGGAGTACGACTTTCTATGCAGGGAGAGGCGTTTGCAAACACCTTTTGTGCTGACTTTACTCTTTGGGATTTGGCAGGTGTCATTACGCTGAAAAGCAAACCAGGTAGATACGGGATGAATCGTGACAATAACCAAGATATACCAGTAATCATGAGGTTTTCATTTACTTACAACTCGCCCAGGGATGCAGAAACTATTAAACAAAGAATCAACGAATATTTTTCGTACGAAGCAGAAGTTCACTGGAATGTTGCTTCGACGGAGCAAACGAAGCAGATGGATTTAGCGGTTCATTTCGAATATCAACCGCAACATGATATTGTAGCTGCATATATTCGCTATGTATTGGGCATGATAACGGGACGAAATACGGCTGCCTAAGTGTGGCTGGAAAAAGGACGCTCTATGAGAGGGTCCTCTTTTTTACTGATGGGGATGAGAAAGGACTGAATATCTATTGGTAAAACGCCTATTTATAGCCTTACATGTTCCGACCGATGTAATTGCTTATATTGAAGCTGCCCAGCTACAGGTGAAGCAGGAGCTTAGTGCCGATCGATGGCAACCTTTACATAACTTACATTTAACCTTGCATTTTCTGGGGGATGTTGATGAACAAAAAATTCCAGAGCTTACGAAGGATATCCAGATTGTTAGTTCAATTATCCGTCCCTTTTCTTTGTCCATTGATCATTTTGGTTCGTTCCCTCAAGTAGGCAAGCCACGAGTATTGTGGTTGGGACTGCAAGGGAATATAGAGTCTTTGCAACAGATGCATCTCCTTTTGGGGAAACGCTTAGACCGTCATCAAAACATACAGTATGACAAACGATCGTATGAGCCTCATGTAACCATAGCACGCAAGCCAAAATTACATGAAGAGCGGTCCCTCCCGTTAGCCGATTGGTCGCACCGGTTTTTACCCCATCCAAAACCTAGCTGGAGGGTAGAAGGAATTACCTTATTTCAGTCGGAATTACGACCAGAGGGGGCTATTCATACTCCGCTATTCACTAGTTTATTAGGCGAAACAACGAACTTATAGAAAAAAACGCCGTTTTGCCGTTCAAATTTGCTCACCATCTGAATAAACTTAGTAAAACAGAAGATCGCGAATGAATGCGATCACCATGATGAGATGTCAGATGCTGAGAAAGCGGTGGAAATTCAAAATGAGTGAGTTTACTACCGGGGTATTATATCCAAGACGATACGAAAACAAACTGATTAAACAACTACCTGATTCAAAACAACCCTATTTTCATAAGCGGTTAAATGATGAATGGAATGTGTTTTTTCTGGAAGATGAGTGGGTACAGACAGCGGAAACTCTTCAATATTTATTGGATTTATCCAAACTCGGAGTGGC